>CAZCBU010000177.1:0-3074 GCA_964496995.1 uncultured Sulfurovum sp. | reverse complement strand
CATAAGAAGTAGAAAATGCAACATAGCCGTTAGGCAGTGTCAGTTCCATCTCATTTTTACATATGCCATCACTGATAAGCGCACGTTTTGAAGGGGCCTGTTTTTGTAGGGCTTTTATCTTCAAATTCAATGCTTCTGTATTTATTTTCGTTTCCTCATAAAGTCTTGCCTGCTCTTTTCCGACGGCACGTGCTGATTTGATCCATTCATCTGCATCAAATGATGTTGGCTGGGGCAGCGTGATCAGCTGGTCAAGTACTTTTGTATTGGCTTTGATAGTGTTCAGTTTCTGTTCTGTTTTTTGTAAAGCATCCAACTCTTTGCAGAGTCTTTTGTCTTTCGGGCAGGTTGTGATAACATGCAGTCCCATACTGTTCCCGTCACATTTGGCCTTCACATTCTGTGTGAGGCCGATATAAGAACTGTTGGGCTGATATGTGTAGGTAGTTTGATTTTGATACACAGACAAAGAAGAGGAATACGCCATTGTTCCTGCGGTGAGGAACAGACTTAATGTTGTTGAGAATTGCATACGATCATCCTTTATAATAATGGACAATTATAACTTATTTACTGCTGTTACTCTCTTGAAATTTGGAAAGATAGACTTCATTCTTTTTTTGGATATAGTCATAAATGGCTTTGACTTCTTCATCGGTAAGATAGTAGCGGGGCATGATCATATGATAACTGTTGAGACTGCTGATCATCGTCGAAAGAGATTCTCTACGAATATCCGAGCCTCTAATGACCTTCTTTCCCTCTTCATCCTGATACTTAACGATCACTTCACCTTCCCCGTTATGTCCATGACACTGGGAACAGCTGACCCCTCTGGGATTGTTATAGAGCATCTCACCATATTCATAATGGGAAATAAAATCTTCATTGGCACCCAGCAACAATGGCAAAAGAAGCAGTAGTCGTTTCATGGTTGAGAGCATCCTAAACATTTTTTGATATAATACCTTAAAAATTATAAGGGCGCTCTATGCAACTCATCGATGGTAAATCCCTAGCCAAGAAAGTACAGACTTCTGTCGCTTCGGAAGTAGAAAAACTCAAACAGGAAAAAAACATTGTTCCGGGTCTTGCAGTCATCCTCATCGGTGATGATCCGGCAAGCCACGCCTATGTGAAAATGAAAGCAAAAGCCTGTGAAAATGTCGGTTTCTACTCTATCACACACAGTATGCCTGACACCATTTCCCAGGATGAGATCATTGCAACCATTGAAATGATGAACGGCAATCCTCGCATAGACGGAATTTTGGTTCAGCTTCCTTTACCAAAACATGTCGATACAGACAAGATCCTTGAAGTCATTGATCCTAAAAAGGATGTCGATGGTTTTCATGCATACAATGTCGGCCGTCTCGTAACCAATCTTGACTCTTTTGTCGCCTGTACACCGCTGGGCGTTATGAAGATGTTTGAAGAGTATAACATAGACCTTGAGGGGCAGGACGTTTGTGTGGTCGGTGCCAGCAACATTGTCGGCAAGCCGATGGCTGCCCTGCTTCTCAATGCCAATGCGACCGTGACTGTGACACATATCTTCACCAAAGACCTCAAAGCACATACTTCCCAGGCTGATATCGTCATTGTAGGTGTAGGTGTACCCGGACTTATTAAAGAAGATATGGTTAAAGAGGGAGCCATCGTGATCGATATCGGTATCAACCGTATTGAAGACGGCTCACTTGTCGGGGATGTGGACTTTAAAAATGTCAGTCACAAATGCTCTTACATTACGCCTGTTCCCGGCGGCGTCGGTCCCATGACCATTGCCATGCTTCTTTCCAATACACTCAAATCTGCAAAACAAAGGGCTTAAGTGAAGAAATTTTTATCCGCACTTTATCGATTTTCAAGTTCATGGACCGGTACGATCATCATCGTACTTTTTCTCATCTTTTTTGTGGCACAGTCCTTTGTTATCCCGTCAGGATCCATGAAAAGAACACAGCTCATCGGTGATTTCCTTTTTGCAAAGAAATTTTCCTACGGTATCCCTACGCCGCATCTCCCTTGGCTGGAAATACCGCTTCTACCGGATTTCAATGGGAACGGACATCTCATTGAAGGTCCAAGACCCAAAAGAGAAGATATTGTGATCTTCCGTTATCCGAAGAACCAAAAGATCCACTATGTAAAACGCTGTGTCGCTGTGGGTGGAGATGAAATTCTTTTTGCCAGTAAAAAACTTCTTATTCACTTTCATGAAGGAGATGATTTTATTCGAAAAAATTACCCGAAAGAGCAGATAAGAACGCTCAGAGACAAACTTTGGGTAGAGAATCCCTATATGCCTAAATATCCGGGTATCCAATATGAACCGGAATCGACTTTCAGCAATGGTGATGCTGCAGGCAGTTTTGCACAACTCATTACCGGTAGATATGAAATAGATATGTCCCCTGTCTATGTTGAAAACCTGGATGCACCGGTCTACGCTTCCGGTAGTGGAAGAAAGATCAATGCATTCTACAAAAAAGTCGAAGAAGACCATTATTATATGATCGGAGATAACCGCGACAACTCGAATGACAGCCGTTTCTGGGGTTCTGTACCCTACAAACTCATTGTCGGTAAACCCTGGCTGATCTACATGAGTCTTGAGCATCGCTCTTATGACCAGGTACTGAATGGCAATGGCGGAGGAAAAGACCACGCCGGTCTTAGACGTGTCTGTGGCAACATTGCCATAGACTCCAAAGAGTGTGAAGCACTTTGGGACAGACAGCGCTTTACTGTACGATGGGGACGTGTCGGAAGACTTATCGAATCCATTCAGCTTGAGCAACCTATTCAGTAATGAACGAAGTTCAGATCATCAAGATCGTCACCATGGTACTCGCCCTGGCGATCGCCATTATCGGTCATGAGATCATGCACGGCTTGGTCGCCTATAGATACGGTGACAATACGGCCAAAAGTCTTGGCCGTCTCAAAATAAACCCTCTGGTACATATTGACCCTGTAGGGACCATCCTTGTTCCTGCCATGCTTTTTTTCTCCGGGGCCCCGTTCATCTTTGGCTGGGCAAAACCTGTTCCCATCAACATCAGTAC
>CAZCBU010000176.1:0-3198 GCA_964496995.1 uncultured Sulfurovum sp. | reverse complement strand
CGTCTGCTGATCTCTTTTGAAGAGAAGCCCAGGATAGCATGGTTCCATAAAAATTCTGAGAAATACGGCCGTCTGATACATAAATACCCATTACCCAAAAAACTGCGTAAAATGAAATATTTCCGAGGTAAGAACAAAGGGCTTGAAGCTTTGGCATGGCACCCGCGTTATGGTATTTTGACAGCCGCAGAGTGGCCGGTGAAAAGAGATGGCAAAAAAAGTCAGACCATTTATTCGCTTAAGGGAAAAGAGTGGCACTTTAGGGCTGAACCCGAAGGGAACAGTGCCATCTCTGCCATTGAAGTGATGGATGACGGGAATATACTGGTGCTTGAACGTTCTTTTACGGGAATGCTGCATCCTTTTGTGGTGACGCTGAAAAAAGTCTATCTTGACCATTGTCAAAAAGGGTTGTGCAGAAGTAAGGTCCTGCTTAAAATGGATTCCCACAAAGGCTGGGATGTCGATAATTTTGAAGGGCTTGCCAGAGTAGGCAAAAACCGTTATGTAATGATCTCTGATGACAATGACAATTTTTACCAGAAAACACTGTTGATCTATTTTGAGGTCAAAGAGTAATGAAATATTTTATAGTTGTTGTGTTGGGTCTCTGTCTGGCCGGGATGTTGTTTTTTGGTAACAAAGCTTACAGTGAGGCCAAAGCATATGAAAAGATCACTGCCTCTCTTGTAGAACAGATGAGTGCAAAAAAGCTTGCGGAGTTCCAGTTGAAAGAACTTGCCGAGACTTTCTCTCTGGGATTTTATAAAAATGATAAAAAGAAAAATCTTGAAGTTTTGAAAAAAGCAGGTATGGAACATAAAATGCAGAGTCAAAGTGCTACCCTGTATTTCATGTTGCTGCTATCAGGGATATTGGGCAGCTATTTTTTACTTTCGCTGAGAGCGTTTACATTTTTTGGAGCGGTTGCAGCACTGCTGACACTGATCTTTGGTCTTATTACCCCGATCATGATGGTCACCATACATAAAGAGGTTGAGTATCTGGGAGATGTGGTACTCTCTTTTGAATCCAAGGGTGTGATCGGTTCTATTGTAAAACTGTTTGAGAATGGTGATATGGTAGTGGCTTTGGTGATCTTGCTTTTCTCTGTACTGATCCCCGTGATCAAAACCCTCTCTTTGGCGTTTGTTTCCGTTTTTATGCAAAGCCCTTTTGCCCATGGTATCGTTAAATTTTTCAAAATGATAGGAAAATGGTCTATGGTAGATGTCTTTGTTGTGGCTACTTTTCTTGTATATTTGACAGTAGATAAAGGGGATGTAAGTCGTGCAGAGGTTGAAGTAGGGCTCTACTTTTTTCTGGCCTATGTTATTGTTTCCATGCTGGTCAGTTTAAGTGCAGACAAAATGCTGCACAAACTTAAAGGGTAAGGTGGCTTAGATCACCATATCCACATCTTCATGATCTTCAAAATATTTGAAGATCCTGTTTCTCTCTTCTTCTGTGTCTACCGTGCAGGATGCATTGTAAGAGTGGAATTTTCCTGTACGTGATGCATTGCCGAGAGAACAGAGATGTTCTTTTTCTCCCATGGCTTCTTTTATGCAGGCCAAGAGTTTATCCTTGTCCCTTCCGATGAGTTTGAATCCCCAGTTTGTCGGGTAGCTGATCTCCGGTCTTTCTTTGGTTTCACTGTTTAATATTTTCATTATGGTGTTTCCTTTTATCTGTTAAACTCACCAGAGTTTCCACCGCTCTTGTGCTCAAGTTGTACATTTCTGATGATCATCCCTTTGTCGATGGCTTTGAGCATATCATAAATGGTCAGTAGACCTATGCTCACTCCGGTAAGGGCTTCCATCTCTACCCCTGTCTGCCCGTTCAGTTTTGCCGTGACCGTGAGTTTGAATCCCGGAAGATCCGGTAACTCTTCGATGTCTGTCTTTACGGATGTCAACATGAGCGGATGGCACATCGGGATAAGGGTGGAGGTCTGCTTGGTTCCCTGTATCGCTGCGATCACTGCCGTTTGCAGCACCGGTCCTTTTTTGGCTGTATTGGCTACAACGGCATCGAAAGCAGGCTGGCCTACTTCAATGATCCCTGATGCTGTTGCAATGCGTGTGGTATTGTCTTTCTCTGATACATCTACCATTTTTGGTTTGTTCTGGTCATCCAAATGTGTTAAGTTCACAAAGTTATCCTCATTTTTTTCTCATTCTAGCATAAAAAGTGACGTTAATAAAGTCATTATGACGTAAAAATAGTAATTATGACGATTTAAATATGATTTTAAGTTATTTTTAACATCATTTAACATACAATTATCCAAATGATAAAGGAGAATTATGAACTATGCATATTTAAGACAGATGCCCGATAGCATCAATATGTCTGAACAGCAGCGCAATATTCTCTCTTATGCATTGACTCAGGGATTGGAAATAAGCAAAGAGGTCGTAGAGTATTCAAACAAGAACCATCATATAGAAGATCGGGAAAAGTTTGAAGACTTCATGCATTCTCTTGAAGAAGGCAGTTCTGTCATCGTAGATACTTTGTCCGTACTCAGCAACCGTGCAGAAGAGTTGATAAAGATCATCAACTGTATGCTGAGCCGCAATATCATTCTTTATATTGCCTCGGCAAAGACTAAAATGGACAGAGAAACTACTATAGTAGAGATATTTCCGTTATTGAACGATCTTAGAGAAGAACAGAAAGCCAAGTCAAATCAGATAGGAAGACCAAAAGGAAGCCGGTCTTCTTCCAAGTTTGACATGTACCAGCCCCAGATCATAGCTTTTTTGAAAGAGGGTATGAATGTATCTGCCATCTCGAGAGAGCTGGGGGTCAGCCGTAGTTCTTTAAAAGACTATATTGAGTCAAGAGGATTAAGAGAGTTGATAGAAGGATCATGGATGGAGATCGTACCGGAACAGGGGCTGCCAGGTGTAGACAATACACTGTTGGTATGTCCGTTCGAACAAGATAAACTACATAAACAAGAAAGGATACAATAATAATGGAAGCAGTTATTGAAGAACAGGCAAAGCCAAAGAAAAATCAGGCAAAAGAGTATTTAAAGGGATGGGTCCCTTATCGTATCAAGCGGTACTGGGCATATGTGATCGCAACGATCATCGCGCTGGTAATGCCGTGGATCACGATAGGAGGGAATCATCTTTTCCTTTTGAGTTTTGACCATAAAAAACTGCACTTAGCGGGTGTGGC
>CAZCBU010000175.1:0-3473 GCA_964496995.1 uncultured Sulfurovum sp. | reverse complement strand
ATTAAGTAGATAAACTGCAACAAATTGCCTATATCCGGCTGTCCTTACTTTTTCACGATGCCCCCAAACAAAAAGTCTCTTACCCAATATGGCTGTATGGTCAGCATAAACATTTCGTTTGGCATGTTTAATATATCTTCGCCATAGTCGCTTACCTTTTTTGTTATATTTCTCTACGGTCACGATATTATTCGTATCCAAATAGCCAAGATCACTTACTTTTTCCTCCATAGCATTCCCTGCAACATAGATATTGTCATACTTGTCACTATCAACCGCCTTATATTCTTGAAAATCAGGATATTTGAAATTGGCTATATGTTTGGTTAACTTTTTTGTACACTTTTTGACTGCAGCCTTTGGGTAGTACGTTAGCACATTGCCTCGCCTGCTCATAATAAATTTATCTGTATAAAGCGGGCAAACCTCTCCTTCCATTTTATTGTAGATCTCTACCTCAATGCCTTTTGGATGTTTACGATATCTTCCTCCATGAAACCTAAGCCCGAAATCTTTCCCATCCATCCAGAGTGCGGCTAGTACTTCATGTCCTGTATTGATACCATCAAGCATATCCAGCAGATCTTTTTTTTCATTCATCTGCCATATTTTGCCATGCTTGTCCAGCATGTAGGCATAAGCATCATGGGGAAGATCACTCTCTGATGTTTTGGGAGGTTCTTTTAACTTCAAGAATTTTTTGCGGGATCTGCTATCGGTTGTTTTGTCCCTCTCGTAACTATAGGGATGATCCCTCATGACTACATCGAGATTAAACCCATAGATCCTAAGCATCTGCACATCACTGCGAGGGTCAAGATCACCACCGTATCGTTCAATCTTCTTCCATTGCTTACCCAATGGTTTATTTTTTTGCTCTGCAGACAAACCAGTACTCAAAATCCCCAATATGGCCACAATAAAACACAATCTACACATGATCATCTCTTCTCCTTTTGGCAGAAAGTAACCCGTATTGGTATCAATGTTGAATTCATCAATGACTTTGAGTTTTGAATATCCCACTGATTTGATTATAACAAAATGTATATCAGACATGTGACAGGAATGAAGCGAAAGCATGTCTATAGAAGTGACATCAAAGCAAAATTTATATTTTTTTCAATAATTTATAGAGAGTTCTACATAAGAGTATTTAGCCTTATCCGAAGTGTTCAAGAGTCCATTAAGCTCCTGTTTTTAGTAAAAGTATGGCAGAAAAAAAGCTTTTTCAGTATAATTTGAAAAAAGGCTTTTGGAAAGATGAATAAGCAGGAAATCATTGATACACTCAAAGCGCAATACAGCAAAGATTTACGTAAACAGCTGGTACAGTCTTTACGTGATGCGGAACAGAACGGTGATGCTGATAAACAGAATAAACTGATGAATCAGATCTTCTCATATGTACTTGCTCAGCTTGGATGGACCATGGCATCCAATATAAAAGAGTGGGATGACAGACCGTTGGAAGTCATGCAAGAGGTCTTTCCCAAGATCAACAAAACGAAATGGTACAAAGAGCAGAAGCTGCTTGCAGAAAAAAGTATTGATGTTCAAATGGGAGAGATAGAATAAGCCCATGGAGAATGTACAACTGGGTATTCACCATCTTCCCTTTGAGTACCTCAATGATACTCGGCTGCTAACTGACCTGATCTACAGCAATACGATCAAAAACTACTACTGGAGTACCGACTTTTCTCCGGCATACTACATTGCACAGGCAAAAGCCGGTTTTATAGCAGTGACTGACCATTATGAGGATGAAGAGCTTCTTTTGCCTGAAATTCAGTTCTCTTATGCACTGCTCGATTTTAAAGACTTGCACATCAGCAAGAAAGTACAAAAACTGATACAAAAAAAGAACTTACAGATAGAGATCACGGACAAGCTGGATGAAGTTGCGGAAAAGATCAATCTCTCACATAAGAATTGCTGGCTTACTTCTCGTTACCTGAACACACTCAAAGAGACACAGGGGATGGATGAGGACTTTAAAGTCATTGCCGTGACATTACGTGAAAATGAAAAACTTGTTGCCGGAGAGTTAGGATATATCATAGGGAAAACCTATACCTCTTTAAGCGGTTTCAGCTCCAGAGAGAAAGCCTACAATCATTACGGGACAGCCCAACTGGTACTTTTGGCAAAATATCTTGAAAAAGAACATTTTGATTTTTGGAATCTGGGACAGCCTTACATGCCTTACAAACTTTCTCTGGGTGCAAAGATCTATGATCGGCACAGCTTTTTGAAACGTTGGTTCACTATAGTCCAAAAATGAGTATTCATGAAATTTTATCTATTTGGGTTATACTTATATCTTTCGGGGAGGAAAAATGAAACCAAATTTTAAAGAGCTTTTACTTGCATCATTTGAATTTGACGAGTATAATCCACTACAGACAAAACTGCTTATTTTGAATGCCATGTTCTTTATTACCATTATTATCAATATCCTTTTTATGATCATCAATTTTTTTATAACACAAACGTATTTACTCTTCTTTGTCAATTTATTTATGGTGATTTCTATGGGTTATGCACTCTACCTTCTGAGAGAGAAGAAGAAGTATATACTTGCAAGTTATATTGGAAATGCTACTTTGATCATTGCATTTACCACCGTCATTTTTCTCAAGCATGGAGAAAAATACAGCCTGATATGGACATATTTCTTTGTACCTTTTGCCATCATTACACTCGGTGCAAAAAAAGGATTGATCACCTCTTTTGCCTATATCATGGTATTGCTGGCCATTACCTATACCGGTATCGATGTATGGGATAATTGGGATCTTGAAACCTATTTTAGATTTTCACTGGCCCAATTCATTATGCTTTATGTTATTTATGCCATTCAGAACAGTACCGAAAGTGCCGATTCCAAAATTGAAAAGTTGAGACAAAAAGAGAAACTGCAGCTCAAACTGCTTGAAAAACTCTCTATTACCGATACACTGACCTCTCTTTATAACCGAAGGTTTTTTGAGGAGATCTTTCCCAGACAGATACAGCGGGCGAACAGCAATAAAGAGCTGCTCACTTTTTTCACCCTGGATCTAGACTATTTCAAGCAATACAATGACACCTATGGACATCAGAAAGGTGACTGGGCACTGCAGCAGATAGCTGAAATTCTAAAAGAAGTGTTCAACAAAAGTGATGACTACACCTTTCGTATGGGAGGAGAAGAGTTTGCCGGTATTTATCTCGATGGCGATGAAACCAATGTGCATATACTTGTCAACAGGATCACAGAGAAGCTCAAAGAGAGAGCCATAGAGCACAAAGGAAATCCCGTTGAAGGTATATTGACCTGTTCCATCGGTGTCTACATCAAAGTCCCGCAAGATGACCTTTCTCATCAGGAGATATACAGACTTGCAGATGAAGCACTCTATAAAGCCAAAAAGAACGGTAGGAACCAGATCATATATGCATAAGCAAGCATGTGATCTGTCACGTTA
>CAZCBU010000174.1:0-7387 GCA_964496995.1 uncultured Sulfurovum sp. | reverse complement strand
AAAGAGAAACACAATACTGTGGATGATACGGCAGCACTGACAATAGCCAAAAACAGATCGGCAGTCAAAATAGCAGAATCCGTGTCTGCAGTTGAAATTACCGAAGCAGTTTCAAAAGTGACAATAGCCAAAGCACTCATTGATGAAAATGTGGAATTGTCACTGAAAGAAAAATACAAAGATCTAACTTTGGAGGAGATAAAGTCCAAAGCAAGAGCAGAGATATCTACCATTAAGGCAAGTATGGACGTTGCCCGTGCCAAAGCTTTGTCAGATATTGCAAAAATAGTCTCTTTTGTTGAAATCGCCGAAGCGATCAAAAAACAGGATAAGCCTGTAGAAGATAAAAAAAGCGATCATACCAAAGAGACCTATTCAAGAGAATTTGTTATATTCCATGCCAAATAACAGCTGTTTCCATATCATTCGATATGGAACAGTCAAGAAGTTTTTTTAATGTCGTTGATGTTAATGTCGTTGGTTGCCTGCAAAGAAATTTCCTGCCAATCCCAAAGGGACAACTGTTCTGTAAAACAGATAACGTCCGCTTAATTCAGAAACGAATGCACCCAGTGTTGCCAGCATAAGTGTGGTAATGGCCAATCCCAGCAAACCGCTTGCTGTGAACAAAATAGCCAAAAGCGGGAAGAGTAAAGCAAACAGTATCAAAGAGTAGATTCTGAATTTCTTAACAGCGGCAAAATGTTCCTGTAAGAGTATACGGCTTCTGTTGTATTGGTAGTAGAGGGGATCTTCTTTGTCAAGATGTCGGTAAAACATCACCTCTTCAAATATGACCAGGACCTGACCCATCCCTGCCAACAGGGTAATGGCTAAAAGTACCATAACCCCCTGTGTTCCGTTTGCTATGAGCAGGGCAGTGGCTATAAGTAAAAAACCGATGTATCCGGCACCAAAAAAACGTTTCGTGGTGGATTTCCGGTTCCAGGCAGGACGGGCTTTGATACGATAGATCATGGACTGTGCATAAATACCGAAAATACCGGCAGCAAGCGTGACTGCTTCAACCAAAAGCAGTGGAAAACCTTTAATATCAAGAAAGTACAATCCGGCTACCAGTGTTGCCAGACCGGTATAGGCTCCCAATGCGATCGCTTCACGTGAAAGCCAGGATGTTCTCCAGTTCTTCATGGCTGACATTGCTTTAATGGGTCTTCCCAGGTGCAGAGCCGAGAGTGGCAGACCGATTGCCGCAGGCAGAAATGCAAGGATCGCCATTGCCAGATCTGGCTCAGGCAGATCAAAACCTAGATTGAAGAGAAGTTGACCTAAAAAGAGTGCAAAAAAAGCACCAAGAGAGACTTGGGTCAAGACCGTCATAAAAACAAGCGGCAGTTCCGGATGTGCAGGCTTGAGCAAATGTTCATCTGCCGGACGGATCTCTTCTCCCTCTTTGAGTTCGGGAAGTGTATATCGTGTGGTCGGTTTGGTAATGTCGATATCGGGCAGATGGGGTGCCACACCTTCTTTTGCCATATCTTCAGCCAGCCACTGTTCAACATTGACCGTTTCAATTTCAATGGCACCGCCGGGACAGGCCTGTACACAAGCCGGTGTCTGGCCCGCTTCCAGTTTGTCCACACACATATGACATTTGGTCACAATACCTCTGTCAGGATTGAAGATCGGTACTTCATAAGGACAGTTCCAGGTACAGTACTGACAGCCTATACAGCTTGGGTCATCGTGCCAGACGATCCCGTTGTCAAGTTTGATGTAAGACTCTGTCGGACAGCCGATGAGACATTCCGGTTCGATACAGTGGTTACAGCTCATCGAGTTGAAGAGTTGAAGTGTGTCCGGGAATTCACCCATTTCCATCTCTCCGACACGGCGCCATTTGATGTCATCGGGGTTTGCATTCTGCTCGTTGCAGGCTACTTCACAGCAGTGGCATCCTACACAGGCAGTGGCATCGAAGTGAAAACGGTACTGCTCTCCCGGTTTTAGATCAGGGATGTCAATGCTGTAGTTCCCGCACTGCATACCGGTTTCGTTCTTGTGATTGATGAAGCTTTCCAAAGGAGTGTTTTTGCTTAATGGTTCAACAGCCATCTTAGACTTCTTTCAATGCTACAAGCAATTCTGAAAATACCTGTGCTCTTTCATTTTTATTTTCATGGGTCATATTGTAGATGACCTCTGAAAGTTTTACAGGCACTTTAGGATTGAGTTTGCTTACTTCGTCACGTGTGATCTTTCTGGGTCTTACCAGTGTCGGGAGCAGTCCTGTGACCGACTCAAAACGTTTTTCGCCGGTTAAGAGTTTAAAGAGTTTAAGTCCAAAGGCAAAAAGTTCATACTCTTCTCTTTTTGAAGACCTGGGTTCTTTATCGAGTTCGAAAAAAATATCAAGATCCAGTTTGTCATTGAGGATGTAATTGATCTTTGTAAAGAAAGAGAGCGCCTGAAATGAGTAATTGGCTGATAAAAAGCGGTCGTCAAACGCTTCATAGGTTTCTGCCCGCTGTTTATTATCGGCATAGGTCTTCAACAGATACTTCACATGATATTTTGCTTCAGTGAGCGGAAGAGATTTGTGTAGAATATGGGCTTCTTTTGCCATGCGGGTGATCTTTCCGCCAACAAAGATATGTACACCGTCGACACGGTTGCCTTCGGTATCTTTGGCTTTACAGCCTTCAAATCCGATATCTGCAATACCGTGAACACCGCAGCCTTTGGGACAGGCTGACCAGTTCATACGTACATTGGCATTCTCTATGGCAACTTCAGAGTTAAGAAAGTGTGCCATATCAATAGCATCCGGTTTATTGGGGATGACACCAAATGAACAGGTATGTGTCCCTGCACAGGCGATCATATCTTGAAAGTAAGGAGTGTGGTATTGTGCATATTTTTGCAGCAGTTCCGAATTTTCCAGTGCTTCAAGCTCTGTCTGGGGAACATTGATAATGTAGAGGTTCTGGTCGTAAGTCAGTCTAATGTCCCCTGAACCGAATGCTTTTGCAGTATGGGCAGCCTCGATCATGTCTGTACCGGAAAAAATACCTGAAGGAACAATGATCTTATACGCAAATGTACCGTTTTTGAGCAATACTTTGTTGGAGCCCAATGCAATATTCTGTGACTGGACCATCGTGATGCCGGCAGTTGCAAATGCTTTGCCCGCTTCTCTTTTGACAGCTTCAATAAATGTTGCCAACCCTACATCCTGAAGTAAAAAATGAAGACGGTTTTTGTTGCGGTTGTCTCTGTATCCGTACTTTTTAAAGATGTTCAGAACAGCTTCATAAAAAGCAGGTACTTCTTCCACTGTGACAAAAAGATCGGCATCTCTCGCCTGTACACCCACTCTTGCACCAAGGAAGATATTGAATCCAAAGATCCCGTTTTTTTGTGCCAGTACAAAACAGCAGTCATGACCAAAAATATTGCAGGAGTTGGAAAGGGATCCTAAAATACCTGTATTGAATTTTCTTGGCAGAGTTGAGATCCACTCGGGGTTTTCAATAAATTGCGCTTCCATTCTGTCAACGATGGCTTTTGTTTCTATGATGGAATCATAGGCAAGACCATCCAGCGGATCAGCGACTGTATTTCTGGTATTGTCCGCAGCAGTTTGAAAAGTGGTCAATCCTGCCTCTTTTAATTCCTGGAGTACTTTTGCAATGTTCCCGATCTGGATATACCGTAAGACGATCTGCATACGTGTTGAAATATCTATGTAGTCGTTGGCATACTTTTTGGCTATCTCTCCTATGCTCAGTGCCTGTGCATTTGTCAGTTGCCCCGCAGGAACACGGATCCTCAGCATAAAGTCTTCACCTTTGTCAAAGAGTCCAAAACATTTTAGAAAGTATGCAGCATCTTCTTTTAACAAACCTTCATATCCGGCAGCTGCGATCTCTTCAAGTTTGGTGTATACATCCATTGGTGCTTTAAGTGCTTTGGTAACTTCTACTTTATTGACTTTTTTAGATCTTGATTCTAATGCTTTTTGCAGTGCTTCCATCTGATGTATTTCTCCATGACTATAATTGTTTTTATTATAGCAGAGCAAATTATGAAAAGCATATATAAAGTGATTAAAATTTAATCAATACAAAATTTTAATATTCCAAATAAAATTAAAGTATGCGCTGTACAGCAATCAATGATTGATTAAAATTTAATCACTATTTGAATTATAATTGATATAAACTTACTGTATAATTCGCGTATCAATTGTCTTAAGGAGATAAAATATGGCAGGATTTAAAGCACTGAAAGGACAGGGGCACGCACCGACTTTGTTCATGGCTTTTTTATATTTCGATATGAGTTTTATGGTGTGGACCATGTTGGGTCCACTCTCTACAGAGATCGGTGAAGCCCTGGCCGCAGCCGGACACATTATGACAGCGGGTGAAAAAGCAACGCTTCTGTCCCTTCCTATATTATCGGGAGCGATCCTGAGGATCGTACTTGGTTTCGGGGTGGATAAACTCGGACCGAAACTGACAGCCCTGATCGCACAGTCGATCGTTATTGCTTCATTGTTGACAGCGTTTTTTCTTGGTTCCGAGATCACTTACGATCAATTGCTGATCGTTGCATTGGGGCTTGGTTTTGCCGGTGCATCCTTTGCCGTGGCTCTTCCCCAGGCAGGTCAGTGGTACCCGCCAAAACTGCAGGGTATAGTACTTGGTATCGCGGGTGCAGGTAACATCGGTGTGGTCATCGACTTCCTTTTTGCTCCGAAGATCGCTGAAAAGTGGGGATGGGAGTATGTCTTCGGTGTAGGTGCTGCTATGGCGATCATTGTATTTATTGCTTACCTTTTCCTTGCTAAAAATGCACCGGAATCAGTGTATAAAGCAAGACCGAAAAAAGTTTCAGACTATCTCAAACTGCTTCGTGATAAAGATACCTGGTGGTTCAATCTTTTCTATGCCATTTCCTTTGGTGGTTTTGTAGGTTTTGCAGGATATATGAAAGTGTATCTGATGAATACCTATCAGGCAGATATGTCTGCCTTTGGTCTTGATGTATTTAATGAACCTAATGTAAAGGTCATTGCCGGATACTTTGGTGCTTTGACCATCTTTGCAGGGGCTGTACTCAGACCGGTCGGCGGAAATATCGCTGATAAGATCGGTGGGGTGAAAGCTTTGTATTTCTTTTATGGTGCAGTAGCGGTACTTGTAGCGATCATGGCATTGGTTGACCTGCCGTTCTTTGTGGCGATCGCTGTTTTGTTTATGGTCATGGCAAGTTTGGGTATGGCAAACGGTTCAGTCTTCCAGCTGGTACCACAGCGTTTTGGTAAAGATATCGGTATTATGACAGGTATCGTAGGATGTGCAGGCGGATTGGGCGGTACAGCGCTCATTAAGACCCTTGGTTGGTCAAAAGGTGCCTTTGACGGTTACTCTACAGGATTCCTGATCTTTGCAGCGGTTGTCCTTGTTGCGATCCTTGGTCTCAGCTTTGTAAAGACCAGATGGAGAACGACTTGGGGTGCTAAGGCAGGAGGAATGATCTAGTTAGTCTGTGTAGGTCGGGATGCCCTCATCCCGACATTAAAAATATGTCATAATATGTTCATTATGATATATTAAATTTTATTTTATGCAAATTATTGTCGGGATGAGGGCATCCCGACCTACAATACTCTTCAAAAGGTCTCATATGTCAAAACAGAACATCGACACTTCCGGATTTACATTAGCCAAAGGTACACAACTCACAGGGGATGATTTTTTTGAGATCAAGGTGATGGATAACATTACTGTGGCAGTGGTCTGTGACGGTGTGGGGTCTGCTTTGCAGGGGGCAGAAGCTGCAAAACGTGTGTCCCATTTTTTGGTGCACTCTTTGAAGAACCGCCCGAAAAGCTGGAGTATGGAAAAGTCCATCAAACACTTCATTGAAAATATCAACAGGGTCTTGTATCTTGAATCGATGGAAGACTATGAGCGTGAAGAGCTGGTAACGACACTGGCACTGGTGGTCATTGAAGGCGACAGACTTTTTGGTGCCAACGTGGGTGACAGCCGCATTTACCTGAGCCGTAACGGACAGTTCGCACAGCTTTCATCTGACCATGCTATGGATGAAAAAGGCATGGAGAATGTACTGACTGCCGCTATGGGACTTGAAGAGAATGTTGAACCGTACTACTTTGAGAATAACCTTCAGGCAAAAGATCAGATCCTTCTTTGTTCTGACGGTCTGTATACGGAACTTTCACAGGAAGAACTGGCAGGGGGATTAGCCATGGGAGCTTCTTATCTGGTAAAAAAAGCCAGTAAACTGCATGATGATAAACTGCCTGATGATACCACCGCCGTTGTATTGGAGATCAAAGATCTTGATCCCAGACTGAAGCTCAAACAGACCGATCTTATCATTCAGGAAAAATACAGTGTGGGTGATGTGATCGATGGTTATAAACTGGTCAAACCGCTTATACAGAACAATCGTACCTGGCTTACAGTTAACAAGGGTGTACAGTATGTAATGAAATTTGCACCGGTTGAAGCCATTGATGATGAAACGATGCTTGACTTTTTTGTCAAAGAGGTTTGGATGGCAAAACGTCTGAAAGCAGGTTTTTTCCCTAAAGCAGTGATCCCGAAAAAGCGAACACACCGTTATTATATTATGAGTTTCATCGATGGTGTCTCGTTGAAAGAATTTATTTCCAAGAAGCCGCTTTCTGTTGATATGAGTATAGAATTGGCACAGTTTTTACTGAAGATGTCCCAGTTCTTGAGCAAGCTGGATCTTGTACACGGAGATGTAAAACCCGAAAATATCATTGTGACCAGACGGAAAGAGAAACTGGTCTTTAAAATGGTAGATTTCGGAAGTATTACGGAAGCCTATTCCGAAGTGAGCAGAGCAGGGACACCTTCCTATCTTGCGCCGGAACGTTTCAAACAGGCACCGATCACAGAGCAGACAGAGATCTATGCGATCGGTGTTACACTGTATGAAACCTTGACTCAAAAATTCCCTTTTGGAGAGATAGAACCTTTTCAAAATCCTTCATTTGACAAAACTCCAAAACACCCTACAAAGTTTAATGCAAAGATCCCTGACTGGTTTGAAAGTGTTATATTGCGTGCCATAGAAACCAATACAGATAAACGTTACCACAATTACTCCGAGATGCTATTTGAAATGAGCAACCCTGAAAAAGTAAAACCTTATTTTGACAAAAACCTCTCTTTTATTGAACGTAATGAGAAGATGGTGTACAAAGTCGGCTTTATTGTGATGTTCGTGTTGAATATTGAGCAGCTCTTGTTTTAAACTGCTGAGAGTTACTTCGCTCTCTTTACATTCTTCCTGTGCGCTTTAAAGCTGTCGGAAAAGTCGTGGGTACCTTGTTTGTTTTTCATAAAGTAGAGATGTT
>CAZCBU010000173.1:0-7852 GCA_964496995.1 uncultured Sulfurovum sp. | reverse complement strand
ACGAGAAACGATCTTAACGATATCATCAATACTGACATTCTCTTTTTTCTCTTTAAGCTGGTCTTTAATGGCATTTTGTGCAAAATCCAGTGTGATCTCCTGGTTAAGCATGGATGAGAGAGCATTGAGTTTAATGATGGTTCCCTCGATTTCACGGATATTGTCTCCCATGTGGCTTGCAATGAAATTAATGATCTCATGATCAAGCTGGATCCCGTCAAGCTCACATTTTTTCTGGATAATAGCAATTTTTGTTTCAAGCCCGGGAGGCTGTATATCTGCCATAAGGCCCATTTCAAACCGGGTTTTCAATCTGTCTACAAGACCTGATATCTTATTGGGCTGCCGATCCGAAGTGATGACGATCTGTTTATTATCGTTATAGAGTTCGTTGAAAGTATGGAAGAATTCTTCCTGTGTCTGCTCTTTTCTGCTGAGAAACTGTATGTCATCTATAAGCAGAAGATCACATTTTCTGAACTTGTCTCTGAACCTGTCCATGGTCTGGGAACGCAGATGGGAAGTAAAAGAGTTCATGAACTGTTCCAGTGTTGTATAGATGACAGTATTCCCAAGGTCTATGTGATAGTTCCCGATGGCTTGAAGCAGGTGTGTTTTTCCCAGCCCGACACCCCCGTATAAAAAGAGCGGATTGTAAAGTTTACCGGGTTTTTCAGCAACGGACTTTGCTGTAGTATAGGCAAACTGGTTTGAATCCCCTACAATAAAGCTTTCAAAGGTCAGAGAGGGGTTCAAATAGGTACTTTTTGATGTATTTTTATCTACTGTTGCAACAGCAGCCGTGACAGTGGTCTGATTTTTCTGTTTGCCTACCATGATCTCAATTTCCGGTTTAATCTCATTTTGAAGTTCAAAAAGATGCGCTATTTTATCGGCATATTTTGTTTTGATCCACTTTGCGATAAGCATGTTGGGCGCATTGAAATAGACAAGATTCGATCTTGATCTTTTTGCATCATATACAAGTTTTTTGATATATCGTTCATATTCTGTCTGGCTGATCTCTTTTTTCAGTTCAAAAAGTACTTTTTGTCCAATATTCATTCTGGGGATTTCCTTACTTTTCACATATTTCAAAATGTTTAAAATCATAATGTGAATAACTTATGGTATTTTAGCCAAGTTAAGCTAAAATAGCGTTAGAAAACAGAGTTGAATAATTTTATTCACTATGTGAACAAAGGTGTGAATGAATATTTTAGGAATTGACCCCGGAAGCCGTAATTTAGGCTATTGCATCATACATTGGGATGGAAAAAAATTTTCACTTGTAGAAGCCGGTTTGCTTAAAATGAAAGAGAAAGAGCTACAGGCTCAAATGGTAGAGCTTGTAGAGGGTATCGATCTCATTTTAAAGACACACAGCATTGATGAAGTGGCCATTGAAGATATCTTTTTTGCCTTTAATCCAAAGTCAGTGATCAAACTTGCACAGTTCAGAGGTGCACTTTGTCTGAAAATACTTCAAGAGATAGGTTTTTTTCATGAATATACGGCTTTACAGGTGAAAAAGGCAGTGACAGGAAATGGAAAAGCCACTAAAGAACAGGTGGCATTTATGGTCAAAAGGCTTTTTGGGATTAAAAAGGAGATCAAACCGCTTGACATTACAGATGCCATGGCGATCGCCCTCACCCATCTTCAGCGTGTAAAGATGCGTAAACGCTAAAGTACTTTAGTTTGAAAGCGGTTTGGCATTCTTTTCCACTGAGATCATTTTACTTTTTGGCAGTTTGAAGGTACTTTTTCTGTTATAGGGAACAGACTCTTCAATAATCTTGTCGTAAGAGTAGATGTCATGTTTGAAATAGGCCAGACCATCTTCCTCATATACAGTAAAGTAGAGTATATGTACAGGTATAGCTTTACGCAGTCTTACTGTAGTCGGTTTATTGCTTGCAAGGATCTCCTGGATCTTCTCTTTGCTGTAGCTTCCTTTGGCATTTTGGATCAAAAGGTCCAAAAGATCAAAAGGTCTGTCCACTCTCATACATCCTGAAGAGTAAAGTTTATAGCGTCTCTCGAGCAGTGTTTTATTGTCGGTGTCATGAAGATAGACCGCATATTTGTTAGGGAACATGAATTTTACCCGGCCCAGGGCATTATTGTCTCCCGGATATTGCACAAAACGGTAAGGTACAGGCTTGTCACTGGAGATATAGGGTGCCAGCATCTCATAGTTGACCTCTACTTCTTTTTTCCCGGAGAAGACATGGATGTTATGTTCCTGCAGGTAGTCAGGCTGTTCTTTCAGTATCGGAATGAGGTCTCTTTTAATGAGATTATCTGTAACCGTCCATGTGGGATTGAGTACCATATATTCGATCTGATCGGAGAAGAGCGGTGTAGGACGGTCCATACGTCCTACGACGATCCCCATTTTCATGATCCTCTGACCATTTCTGTAATAACGCAGATTAAAGTCAGGGATATTGACTTCTACATATTCATTTTCAAATGCTCTGGGATAGAGTTTGGTCTTGTCCAGATTGGTGATAATCGCCTGGATATTCTTCTTGACCGGCTGATTCAGATAATAGGTGACTTTTTTGTCGACTTTTCCGTTGATCTCCAGCAGATAACGTTTTTGATATGTTTTAACGGCCTTTTCAAGGGTTTTGTTAAAGGTCCAGGAGAGGTCAGCATTTTTAGGGTAATCACCGGAGATCTGTAAATGTTTTTTCACTTCGGGTACGCGGCTTGACCAATCCCCTACTTTAAGAGGAGAATTGGAGTATTTGATCTTCGGGAACTTTTCCATGACCTTATAGTTTTTAAGCAGTGCTACCAGTTTGACATAGCGCTCTTTCATGGGTAAGAGAGATGTCAGATAGGCACGTATATTCCCATTGACAATGGCATGGGTCAACTTCTGCTGATCGGGAAAAGGTTTTGGATCCATTTCCCAGTCAGCCCTTACATCGTCACTCTCTTTAAGGGCTTTCAGTTTATTCTGTACGAGATTCCAGTCTACGTCACCCTGCACAATGAAGCGTACGAGGCGAACCATAGAATTTGTAAGCATGAGGTCAAGTCTGGCGTAGACCAGCATCTTTTTCCTTTCGGAAATCGCATTGTTGTCAAGCAGATAAAAAAGTTTTTTGATGGCTTTCTGGTCAAAACTTTTGTTTTTGTAGTTAAACAGGGGATCTTTCAGTGCCTGTATAAGCTGGGCGGTTTTTTTCTCATTGGCTTTTCCTGCCCACAGTGGCATATAATTATTTTGCTGATAGATATTTTCAACAATACCCTTGTTTTTTCCCTTCAGAAGTTTGGGCAGTGAACTCTGTATCGTTTGCCCTATGCCTTCCATACTGACTGGCTGGGCATGAAGTGAAAGATGGAGAAAAAGAGTAAATAGTATAAGTTTAAAATGTTTCAATCGATGTTTCCTTCTTAAGTGTCTCTATATTTTTTGTCAATCAGTTTCAAATATTTTTTCGGTGTTACTTTTTTCATCTCTTCAGCCAGCCACTGTATCTGGAACCAGGCAGCACCGGAGTCTCTAAGGTCAAAATAGTTCTTCAGGCTTCGTATGTTGAAAGTGACAACCATGTCAACTTTCCAGTTGTCAGTGACAATATGTTTAAAGCCGTCACCGACATTTCTTTTTTTCTTTCCCATTTGAAAGGCTTCAAAAAGAGTTTCTGCATCACCTTTACAGTCTTTAATAAAAGGTAGTGATGATTTTGCTATGGCATTGATAATGAAATCAGGATCTCTTTCGTATTGGAACTGCAATTTATCGTAAATGGCTTTTATCTCTATGGCCAGATATTTTTCATCTGTGATCACGAAAAGATCGAAAGCAAGAAGTTTTTCTAAAAAGAAAGCAAAGCCGTCATCACTCTCCAGTGAAGCAACAAATGCATTGATGACAGATGACATGGTGTATCGTGTTGATCTGACAGAAATAGCTTGAAGTCTGTGTCTTGCATGCTCCTGTAGTACCCCTCTTGAAGTTCCCTGGATCAGGAAAGAGAGCGTGGCATGTTCAATGATGGAATGGTGGTGGTGTACCCAGGCGAGGTTGGCAAGGAGATCCGAATCTTCTATATTGTTCACCGCATCGGTATCCAAATGTTCCATAGCGGTTTTCACACACTCATTTTCAGAATTCTCAAAAGAGTCATAACAGGTTCTGGCTGCAATCTCTGCAACACCAAGACCAGACTGCTGAAGCAATGTGACTTTTGGTTTTTCATACGTGATTTGATACATTTCAATGGTTTCCATGACTACACCCTGTCCATACTGATTTATTTTGATACAATTATAGCAATAAAAAGTAAAGGTACATAATGCAGGCGAACGAACGGTTTTTTGGTTTTGAAGAAGATTTTAGAGATCCCTATGCAAGAGACAGGGACAGGGTACTTCACTGCTCCTCTTTTAGACGTCTTGAGTACAAAACACAAGTTTTTTTAAACCATGAGGGTGACTATTTTCGTACCCGTCTGACACACTCTTTAGAAGTAAGCCAGATCGCTAGAACGCTTTCAAGAATGTTAGATCTTAATGAAACACTAGCTGAAGTAATTGCACTTTCACATGACTTGGGGCACACCCCTTTTGGACATGTAGGCGGGGATGAATTGGATAGACTGTTAAAAGCAGACGGCAGACCTCTGGGTTTTGAACATAATTTCCAGTCTTTTCGTGTGTTGACCAAACTTGAAAAACGGTATAAAGATTTTGATGGCCTGAATTTGACTTTTGCTACACTTGAAGGTGTCCTTAAACACTCTTACCCCTACAAAAAACCATTTTTGGAAGGACTTGATGCCCGTTTCGATCTTGACAAACACCCTTCCCTTGAAGCGATGGTGGTGGACCATGCAGATGAGATCGCTTATACTTCACATGATATTGATGATGGTATCAAATACGGCTTGATCACTTTTGATGATTTGCTGCAAGATACACTTTGTCTGCGTGTAGATGAAATGGTAGAAAGAGAGGGAGTGAAAAGAGGTGAAAAACTTTACCGTCACCGCTTTGTTGCAGGTCTCATAAAACTTTTGGTGGAAGATTTTATCGAGAATTCCAAAGTGGGAGCAGAAACTTACAGAAAAGAGATACCCATCGTTGCCATGTTGGATGCAAAAGAGACATTGCCTGTAGGTTTTTCCAAAGAGACAGCCAAGCAGCTCAAGATCCTTAAAAAATTACTACTGAAAAAGCTTTACAAACATGAAAAAATAGCAAGAAAAATGCATGCCGGTAAACAGTGTATCAAGGGACTCTATGAGGCATTTACGGAAGATGCAGACCTGCTGCCTCTACATCAGCAGGAGCTTTTTGAAGTGCGTACAAAAGAGAGAGTGATCGCAGATTATATTGCTGCGATGACTGACAGGTATGCTATGAAAACCTATCATGAAGTGTATGGGCTTTCACTTTAAATAAAAGGTGTTGTAAAGGCACAGCACCCTACTTCAGAAAATCATAAAATAAAGAAAAATCTATACTATAGTAAGTTTTGGGTATAATGCGCGAAAATTATACAGGGTAAGCACCCTCCTTTAGGACATTTTATGCAAAAAATCAAAAACATTGCTGTTATCGCACACGTTGACCACGGTAAAACAACACTGGTAGATGAACTTCTACAACAATCCGGTACTTTCGAAGCACACCAGGAAGTAGAAGAGAGAGCGATGGACTCTGATGCTATCGAAAAAGAGAGAGGGATCACGATCCTTTCTAAAAACACGGCGATCCATTATGGAGATCATAAGATCAACATTATCGATACTCCGGGTCACGCCGATTTCGGTGGAGAAGTGGAACGTGTACTTAAGATGGTTGACGGTGTACTTCTTCTTGTCGATGCACAGGAAGGTGTGATGCCTCAAACCAAATTCGTTTTGAAAAAAGCGATCGCATTTGGTCTTATTCCGGTAGTTGTTATCAACAAGATCGATAAAGACGGTTCAGATCCGGACAGAGTAATGGATGAAGTATTTGACCTTCTTGTTGCGCTTGATGCCAATGAAGAGCAGCTTGAATTCCCGGTACTTTATGCAGCAGCCAGAGATGGTTATGCAAAGTGGGAAATGGAAGATGAGAACAAAGACATGACACCATTGTTTGAAGCGATTCTTGAAAAAGTACCTTATCCAAAAGGGTCACCGGATGCAGATACACAGGCTCAGGTATTTACACTTGACTCTGATAACTTCGTGGGACGTATCGGGATCACGCGTATCTTTAATGGTAAAGTGAAAAAAGGGGATGAGTATCTTCTTGTAAAAGCATGCGGTACAAAATCTAAAAGTAGAATTTCCAAACTTATCGGATTTAAAGGTCTTGAGAGAATTGAGATCCAGGAAGCTGAAGCAGGAGATATCGTTGCGATCGCAGGATTCAATGATATCGATGTAGGGGATTCATTATGTGATCCTGTAAACCCTGTAGCACTTGACCCAATGCATGTTGAAGAGCCTACACTTTCCGTTATTATGTCTGTAAACAACGGACCGTTGGCTGGACAGGAAGGTAAACACGTTACTTCAAACAAGATCAAAGAGCGTCTTGAAAAAGAGATGGAAACGAACATTGCAATGCGTATGGAGCCAATGGGAGATGCATCTTTCAAGGTTTCAGGTCGTGGTGAGCTTCAGATCGGTATTTTGGCAGAGAACATGAGACGTGAAGGTTTTGAGTTCATGCTGGCAAGACCTGAAGTTGTTACAAAAGAAGAGAATGGTGTGAAAATGGAGCCGTTCGAGCACTTGGTAGTCGATGTACCTGAAGAGTTCCAGGGTGTTGCCATTGAAAAACTTGGTAAGAGAAAAGCGAATATGACTTCTCTTACACCTATGCCTGACGGTACAGTAAGACTTGAATTTGAAATTCCTGCACGTGGTCTTATCGGGTTCCGTTCCGAGTTCTTGACAGATACCAAAGGTGAAGGTATCATGAACCACTCTTACCTTGAGTACAGACCTTATTCAGGAACGGTTGAAAGTAGAACACCGGGTGCTTTGGTCTCTATGGATGACGGTGAAGCGGTTGCTTTCTCCATTTTCAACCTTCAGTCACGTGGTGTGATGTTCATTAAGCCACAGGATAAGGTGTATTCCGGAATGGTCATTGGTGAGTCAGCAAGACCTGGAGACTTGGATGTAAATCCATTGAAGGGGAAGCAGCTTACCAACATGAGAACTTCCGGTGCGGATGATGCGATCAAACTTGTCACACCAAGACAGATCACGCTTGAGTCTGCAATGGAGTGGATAGAAGATGATGAGTTGGTTGAGATCACGCCTGAATCTATCAGAATCAGAAAGAAATCTTTGGATCCTGTGGTTCGTAAGAGAATGGCAAGAGATAAGAAAAATTCTAAATAATTTTTAAACTTTATATGTGTTAAACTTGTTCCCATGCTGTGCATGGGAATACTTGCTTTTATATATTTTCCCTATTTCCTACTCATTTTGACTGTGGTGTTGTTTTTCCTCTTACTTTTCTAGAAAAGTAAGCAAAAGTCGTCGTTGTTCTCAAATCGCTGCGCTTTCAAGGGTGTTCTCAACGACAAGGCATGCTTCGCATGATCAAAAGTCTAATTGCTTACGCGTAGGGTGTGCAATTGCACACCTTTAACTTCCAACCCTCAAACCGCAAACCCAGGCAAAGTGAAAATTAAATCCACCTCTATCTCCATCCACATCCAGTATTTCTCCCGCAAAGAAAAGATTAGGAACTATTCTAGACTCCATATTCTGTGGGTTGACTTCTTTCGTATCTACCCCGCCGGTAGAAACTTCCGCCCCTTTGAAACCTTTGGTGTCATTGATGCTGAGTTTGAGGTTTTTGATACTGTGTA
>CAZCBU010000172.1:0-7999 GCA_964496995.1 uncultured Sulfurovum sp. | reverse complement strand
CTTGTACCGGATGATGCAACACTTATGTTCACCAATGCGGGAATGGTACAGTTCAAGAACATTTTTACGGGGGAAGCGCCGATCCCGAACCCTCCAAGAGCGACCTCTTCACAAACCTGTTTGAGAGCAGGGGGAAAACACAATGACCTTGACAATGTCGGATACACGGCACGTCACCATACGTTGTTTGAAATGCTGGGGAACTTTTCTTTTGCAGACTACTTTAAAGAAGATGCCATTGCGTATGCCTGGGAATTTATTACAGATGAAAAATATTTGAATCTTCCGATTGAAAAGATATGGGTCACTGTTCATGACTCTGATGATGAAGCAGAAGTCATTTGGAGCAAATACATTGCCAAAGACCGCATTATCCGTTTTGGAGACAAAGACAACTTTTGGCAGATGGGCGATACCGGACCATGTGGACCATGTTCAGAGATCTTCTATGACCAGGGTGAAGAGCATTTCAATGGTCCTGAAGATAAGATGGGTGGAGAGGGTGACAGATTTTTGGAGATCTGGAACCTTGTATTCATGCAGTACTTCAGAGATGAGACAGGTGCTTTGACACCACTGCCAAAACCAAGCATCGATACCGGTATGGGACTGGAGCGTGTGGTTGCCATTAAAGAGGGGAAACTCAACAACTACCACTCTTCGCTCTTCATGCCGTTCTTGGAGAAGATCGGTGAACTGGTCGGTACACCTTATGATTTTGATGCAGCGAACTCTGCTTCTTACCGTGTGATCGCTGACCACTTGCGTTCATGTTCTTTCCTGTTGGCACAGGGCATTAATTTCGATAAAGAGGGACGCGGGTATGTGCTTCGACGTATTATGAGACGTGCCATTCGTCATGGTTATCTGCTTGGATTGCGCGGGCCGTTCATGTATAAACTGGTAGATACCCTTGTGGCACTTATGGGGTCGCAGTATGACTACCTGAATTCCAAAGCCGAAGCGATCAAAGCTTCTATGAAACTGGAAGAGGAGCGTTTTTTTGATACCATTGAGGCAGGGATCAAACTCTTTAATGAAGAGTTGAAAAATACGGAGGATGTCTTTAACGGTGAAGTGGCATTTAAACTCTATGACACGTATGGTTTCCCTTTGGACCTGACAGAAGATATGCTGCGTGAGAAGAACATCACACTGGATATTGCTGCCTTTGATGCAAAAATGGAAGCACAGAAAGCACAGTCAAAAGCCAACTGGAAAGGGACTGGAGATGCAGCGACCACAGGTGACTTCAAAGCGCTCAAAGAGAAGTTCGGGGAAAATGAATTCATCGGATATGAAAGCACCTCTGCAAAGACCAAGGTACTTGCACTGCTTGATGAGAATTTCAAAGAAGTTTCAAGCATAGACGGAAAAGGCTGGGTCATGCTTGAAAAAACACCATTCTATGCAGAGTCTGGCGGACAGACAGGTGACCATGGTGTGATCTGCTCAGGAAATTGTGTCATCAGTGTCAAAGTACTCGATACAAAGAAGTTCCTCGATATGAATCTTTCTGAAGTAGAAGGAAAACTTTCTGTCAATGATGAAGTAGAAGCTGCCGTGGCTGATGACCGTATTGAGATAGAAAAACACCACTCGGCTACCCACCTGCTTCATGCAGCACTGAGAGAGTTGCTTGGAGACCATATTTCCCAGGCAGGTTCACTCAATGATGCCAAAAGATTACGTTTTGACTTCTCTCATCCAAAAGCAATGACAGCAGAAGAGCTGGAAAGAGTAGAAGCCTGGGTTAATGATAAGATCCTTAGAGCTATTCCGGCTGAAACAAAGGTCATGTCTGTGGATGAAGCCAAGAATTCAGGTGCTGTGGCACTTTTTGGTGAAAAGTACGGTGATGAAGTGCGTGTGGTCAGCATTGGGGATGCTTCTGTAGAACTTTGCGGTGGTACGCATGTTAAGAATGCTGCGAATATCGGACTTTTTATGATCACGAAAGAGTCAGGTGTATCTGCGGGTGTGAGACGTATAGAAGCGATCTGCGGAAAAGCAGCTGTAGAAAAAGTGAAAGCGCTCAGAGAAGAGATCTCCGAGATCAAAGAAGAGGTGAAGAATCAAAATCCTATTGCCGGGATAGCTAAACTCAAAGAGCAGATCAAAACATTGAAAAGTGAATTGACAGCTGCATTGAGCTCAACGAAAAAAGAGTTGACGGCTGTTGAGGTGAATGGTGTGAATGTGATCGTTGAAGAGGTGGATGCAGGCGATATTAAAGAGCTTATCGATGAAGCAAAGAACAAATATGAAAAACTTGCCATTATGCTTTTCCAGAAAAAAGGTGACAAAGTGTTGTTGGCAGCCGGTGTAAAAGATGCACCACTGAAAGCTGGAGACTGGATCAAATCCATTGCACCTATCGTAGGCGGAGGCGGAGGCGGTCGTCCTGACTTTGCACAGGCAGGAGGAAAAGACCCAAGTAAGATCCAGACTGCACTCGAAGAGGCAAAGACATACCTAAGTGACATACTTGAAGGTGGGAATTAATGAAGTCAGCGATGGTTGGACTTTTTGGGACCTACGCCCATGAGATCGTCTTTCTACATGTGATCTCTGCACTCATCTGGGTAGGCGGTATGATCGCCATCCGTTTTGCAGTCCATCCAAGTATGCAGATGATCGAAGATCCAAAAGTAAAGTTGGGTCGTACACTTGCGATCATGGGAAAGTTTTTTCATATCGTGATACCTTTTATTTTGATTCTGATCATTACTGCGGTATTGATGGCTGTAGGACTTGGTTTCCGTATCGCAGCGGTAGATGAAACAGGAAATATCATCTCCCAGACGGCATATGACCTTTATCAAATCGTACATGTCAAAGAGGTAGTGTGGATGATCATGACAGCAAACTTCAGCTGGATGTACTTCAAACGAAGAAAAGCACAGAAATTATTTGATGCAGGCAATCTCCCAGATGCAAAAGATGCAGTGGCATTGATCCCGAAATATCTGCTTCCGCTCAATATTGTATTGGGTATTCTGGCACTTTGGTTAGGTCTTACTTTACGAGGTTTATAGCTGTAGGGTGTTGTGCCCTCACAACACAAAAAAGTCAATATTTTATACGGTGTTGTGAGGGCACAACACCCTACGAGGAATAAATTTTGTCATATAGAACAATTCATTTAGCTTCCAATTCCGAAAGCCGTGCGTTACTCTTAAATAAATTTGGTATCGATTTTATTCAAAGATCACCGGAATTTGACGAAGATCAGATCACGACTACCATAGCTAAAGATTTTGTCTATACAGCGAGTAAAGGTAAAATGGAAGCGGCTGTCAGAGAATTCGGACTTGACATCCCTCTGCTTTGTGCCGATTCGGTCATTATGGCTGAGGACGGATCTATTTTACGCAAACCTAAAAATATAGAAGATGCCAGACGTATCTTAAATATTCAAAGTGGTGCTAGCATTTCCATCGTATCCTCACTTCATTTTAAAAGCAAAGAGCTGCTTCTTGTAGATACCTCTGCGACACATTATCATTTTGCTCCCTTTGAAGAGGAAGATCTTGAAGCTTACCTTAAGAGTGGGGTATGGCAGGGAAAAGCAGGTGGCTGCATGGTTGAAGGTTTTTGTAAAAAATATATTCGATCAGTGGATGGTTATGAAAGTACGGCGATGGGATTGCAGATAGAAGTTTTGCTGCCATGGCTAAATGGACTGCATGGTTTGAAAGGATAGAGAAGATGTATGAAAATGAATTAAAAGCACTGAAAAAAGCTGGTCGTTTCAGAGAAAGAAAAGTCTATGATGTGACTTTGGATGATCTGGCTTCCAATGACTACCTGGGACTTTCACGCAATAAAAAACAGTTTAAAAAAGCGGTAAAACTCGTTGAAGAATTTACGGTTATCTCTTCGAAAGCCTCTATGCTTGTGAACGGGTATCATCCTATTCACCGGATTTTTGAAAAAGAGTTGGCCGAGGCGAACAGTTTTGCAGAAGGTATGGTGGTGGGTTCCGGTTTTCTTGCAAATCTTGCACTGATCGAAGCATTGGTCCGTAAAGGAGATATGCTGTTCATGGATGAAGAGTATCATGCTTCAGGGGTGATGGCCTCAAAACTTTTAGGTGACAGGGTGGTCACTTTTTCTCATAATGATGTGGATGACCTGAGAGAAAAGCTTGAAGCAAACCCTGCAAAGAGACAGATCATTGCGGTTGAAGGTATTTACTCTATGAGCGGGGACCTTTGCAAGAAAGAGATCTTTGCCTTGGCAGATGAGTTTGATACACTGATCATTGTGGATGAAGCACACTCTGCAGGGGTTTTGGGTAAAAACCTGTTAGGTATCTTTGAACATTACAAAATCCCTGTTCGTCCAAGACATATCAAGATGGGGACTTTGGGCAAAGCGTATGGCTCTTACGGTGCGTACATTCTGGCTTCTAAAAATATTATCAGTTTTTTGGAGAACAGGGCGAAGCCTATTATCTATTCGACGGCACCTTCTGTCTTTGATACAGCCTTGGCGCAGGTCAATTTTGAGTACATACAGAAGAATGCAAAAGAGTTAAGAAAAAAAATATCCAAACGTCAGGCCGTGGTAAAAAGTATGATGAATGTAGAGATGGAAAGTCTTATTCTTCCTGTAGAGATGGAAAGCAATGAATTTGCTCTGTTCATGCAGGAAGGATTGATGGGACAAGGGTATCTGGTGGGAGCTATCCGACAGCCGACAGTAAAGAAACCGATACTCAGGGTGATCCTCAACCTGTCGGTCCCTCTAAAGAAGCTGAAACATGTGTTAGCACTCATTAGGCATAACACGGTACAATAAAGTTATTTTCATCATACAAAGGTATTAAGTGTTTCACAGTCTGATCAAAGGTTCTATTATCTTAACCATACTATTTGCTGTGGCACTCACTGCAGCATTTATTTATGCCTATGAAGAGATCTCTCTGGATGCAGATAAACTGATCAATTATAAACCGCAAACCTCTTCCGTGATCCTGGATCGTAATGGAGAGAAAATCGCTTATGTGTTTAAAAAGCAGCATCGTCTTTATGCAAATTATGATGAGATCCCCGGTCTGCTTGTCGAAGGTCTGGTTGCGATGGAAGATACCCAGTTCTTTGAGCATAACGGCATTAACCCCGATGCCATTATACGAGCAGGTATCAAAGATATCAAAGCCGGAAAATTTGTTGAAGGCGGGTCTACCCTGACCCAGCAGCTGATCAAAAACAAGATCCTCTCCAATGAAAAGAAACTGGCCCGTAAGATCAAAGAGGCGATCCTTGCGATCAAAATAGAAAATGTGCTCTCCAAAGAAGATATTATTGAACGCTATCTGAATGAGATCTCATACGGAAATAACTATTTTGGTGTTAAAACCGCAGCAAACGGATACTTTCACAAAGAGTTGAATGAGTTGACTTTAAAAGAGTCTGCTATTTTGGTGGCATTGCCCAATGCACCGAGTTATTATAACCCGTTGAAACACTATAAACGAGCACTCAACCGTGCCAACAATGTACTTTACAGAATGAAAAGTCTGGGCTGGTTGACAGAGAGTGCTTATTTGAAAGCAGTGAAGGAGTCTCCAAAGATCTACAAAACATCATTGACACAGAATATCGCCCCCTATATCGTAGACGAAGTATTGAGACGTTTTAAGGGCAGACTGGGCGATGTACGTACAGGCGGCTACAAGATCTATACGACGATCGATATGAAACAGCAGGCTATTGCACGTGAGGCTGTTGATTTTGCCTATAAAAAAGCACTGAAAAAGTATAAAGAGAAGGCAGAGAAATCTTCGCTCAACGCAGCATTTGTGGCAGTGGAGAGCAGTACTGGTGATATTTTGGCCATGGTGGGTGGTGTCAATTATAAAAAATCGGCATTTAACAGAGCAACGCAGTCGGAACGTCAGCCTGGGTCCGCTTTTAAGCCGTTCATTTATCAGACAGCTCTGGATATGGGATATAACCCTGCCAGTCCATTGACCGATCTTGCACGTACTTTTCACTATTATTACAAAGGGAAACCCAAAGTCTGGGCACCTAAGAATTATGAGCGTGATTTTAAAGGTTTCATGCCTTTGAGAGAAGCACTGGTACATTCACGTAACCTTGCAACCATCAACCTTGTTTCCGACCTTGGTGTCAATACTATACGAAAAAGACTGGCTTTCCTGGATGTGCCGCATATCCCCAGAGATATGTCGATCGCATTGGGAAATCTCGGTCTGAGTCCTATGAAAATGGCTCAGATATTTTCTGTATTTGCCAACAAGGGACACATGATAGAGCCTCGGATCGTCTCCAAGATCATTTCAAGAGAGGGTGCGGTGATCTATGCTACCCGTCCTAAAGAGATAGAGGGCTTCTCTACGCCTGAGCAGGCCTACTTAATGACAGATATTCTCGAAGATGTCATCAAAAGAGGAACGGGAAGAAATGCGCGTGTGGAAGGTATAGAACTGGCAGGGAAAACAGGTACGACCAATAAGAATGTAGATGCCTGGTTCTGTGGATATTCTCCGACAATTGAAGCGATCGTATGGTTTGGAAGAGATAACAACAAGCCTATAGGAAGAGGTGCTACAGGGGGTGCTATTGCAGCACCGGCATTTGCATATTTTTATAAAAACCTGTTGAAGGTATACCCTGAAACAAAGCGTACCTTTGATATACCACAGGGTGTGTACAGGGGAAAATATGAAGGAAAGACTGAACTCTATACAGAAATATCTCCTCTGCCGGACAGTAAGAAAAAACATGATGATCCGTTCATGCAGACCACAAGTGAAGAAAATAATGACGGTTACATTATAGATGATGCGGAAGATATAAACCCGGAAGAAGATATAGGAATGGCAGAGACCGTCAATATCGATGAAGAGCCTATAACTGATATGGAAGATGATGATCCTCTGCATCCAAGAAGAAATGTCCCTGAAGTACCTGTCTCCAATGACAGTGGGACCATGTTTTAAGATAAGAAGGAAATAAATGCACAGTTTTGCCCCAGAGATAATGATCATTACGATCTTGAGTTTAGTGGTATTTTCCGATGCCCTTGCCAATAAAATTAAAATACCTTCTGTCTTTCTCCTGCTGATCGGGTCATATCTTATTTATACCTATGTCAAGGTTGCGGTACCCATCAATATGGCAGAACATTTCGATACGATCATTCTTTTTTGTATCCCGTTGATCTTTATGGGGGATGCGCTGCATCTGCACTGGTCAGATATTAAAAAACATGGCTGGAGTATCTTTTACTTAGCTGTTATCGCAGTTGCTTTGTCCATAACAGTAGGTGCAAGTCTGTATCATTTCAATGTGTTTGAAGGCTTGACACTTGGGGCTTACGTTTCTCTCTTTGCCATTAACATGGCAACCGATGCGGTATCTGTTCAATCGGTCCTTTCTCGTTTTAAAGGTATAAGTCATGACATTAAAGTACTCATTGAGGGGGAATCTCTTGGGAACGATGCCACTGCAGTCATTGCCTTTTTCTTCATTGGTCTGCCGTGGATGATGTCAGGAGAGATCGATGCCGGTCATGCTGCCCTGGATGCACTGCGTGTTTTTGTAGTCAGTATTGGAATGGGGCTGGTCATAGGTTATGTTTTCTACATGCTGATGAAACTCTTTTCAGATAAACGCGGGGAGCTTTTTACTTTTATCATTGAAGGCTATCTCTCTTATGTGCTGGCAGAAGAGTTGCATGTCTCAGGTATCTTGACCCTTATTGTGGCCATTATTGCGACAAAAGCATGGATCGATATGGATATAGAAGCATCCTGCAGTACAGAGAATAAACCTGTCTCAAAAAGTTTTTTGCGAAAGATGAGGCTTGAAAATATTTGTGCGACTACAAATGAAAGATTGGAATATATTTATGAAATGGCAAAAGAGTTTGGGTATATCGCTGCAGTCATGATATTTTTTGTGCTGGCGGAAATGGTGGATTTTGACAAACTTTGGGACTATAGAAATGAGATTCTCATCATGTT
>CAZCBU010000171.1:0-2576 GCA_964496995.1 uncultured Sulfurovum sp. | reverse complement strand
ACAGAACTTCTGATCATATCTTCAATGTTTCCATCTATATTCATCATACGGTCTGCAAAATCTGAAGAGAGTATCTCCAGTTTGGTGGACATGTTACGGCTGTAGTCTCTGTCTACTGTGACCAAGCCAGACTGTGCAAGTTTTCCCTGGGGTGACAAGGCCTTTTTTACTTTAGATACTTTATGATCCAGCAACACACTTAATACGTAGATCACTCTGTCCGTAGAAAGATCATTAAGCAGTCTAGTGATGTTATCCATCATATCAATGTATTTCAAATAGATAGTAAAAAGCAGAATATTTCTTTCCACTCTGTTTAGGTAAATAAGTTGCTTTACTTTTTTGATGTTTCGTTTGAGTAGTTTTGGATATGACAATGACTCTTTGGACTCTAACTCTGCAAGTCTCTCTTTTAAAAGATTCATGATCACTTTCATATCGTCCTCTTCAAAATCATCCACATACTTGTCTAACCCTAAAAAGTATGCAATACTGTCATCAGTGAATCCATGCATAGAGCCCATGAATTCACGCGTACCATTAAGGTCAATAAGTATTTTCAACATCCAGAACTCTACAATCTCTTTGGACTTTTGATTGATAGAGATATTTTGATTGTTACGATTTCTTTTTCTTCTCATATATAGATCCTTTAATGTGTGTTTCTGTAGGATACAGTAAGAGTTTGACAGCTTTATGTCTGGGTTTTAAATTAAGTTTCATCATCTTTCCACGCTGTTCGTAACAATAACTCCTTATTATCAACAACAACTATGATACGCGTACCTAATTCATAAGGAGAAAAGCGAAATTCTGGATATTAAACATAACTATCTTCATCACCGATCTCAATGTCATTCCATAATTTATCCATCCAATCATGATAGATTTTTGTCTCTTTTACGGTGAGTGAAAAGCACATGCCATCACTTTTAAAAGATAGATCAGATGCAGGAATAGAAAATTTCTCATTAAATCTTTTACTATTCTTTTTATTACGTAACAAAATTAAAATTCACAAAAGTATATTTATCTGTTCTAGAGATTGTCATCTTAGAATCTTTTTTTACAAGTGGACCATCTCTCACATCTGCCTCCAAAGCTTTATCATCCATCTCTTTTACATCTTCACTCAAAAAGATAATACTCTCAGCCGTAATCCCATCCCAGTTCCATTTTTGATAGACGATATCTAGCTCGCCCCATTTCATGGGAGAGCTAAACAATATCTTTGTCCCCTCTTCTACAGGTAAATTTTTAAATTTTTCATTCATACTTTAGCTCCTTCTATTTTTTTATGCTCTATCCCCTTGCCAAGATCATCATATTTTAAAAACGTACTCAAATCTTTTTGCATCTGGGGTGTAAGATCTTTCCATATCTCATATTTTTCTTCGTAACGTTTTGGATCTTTCACTTTATGTTTAGACATATCTCTAATAAGGTAGTGATAGCGCACCAAACATTTTGTATAGTCACTTACAAAGCGCCAGTTTTTAATCACCTCATAACTTCTCTCTTCGTGGTCGGTGAAACTGTATTCATTCAAAGCAATATCTTCTTCTTTCTGGTAGGCTACCAGTGGCTTACCTATGTCATGTAGAAATGCAGCAGGTATCATTTTAAAATCCCCGTTCATAAGTGCATAATATACCACTCTCATTGTGTGCATGAAAACACCATGTCTATGGTGTTTGTTTTGTTTCCAAAGGAGTGTTTTAAGAAAAGGTTTTGTAAAAAATATATTAGTTTGTATCATTGTCATCCTTTATTTATAATGTAGCATATCGGTATCTTTGACAGCTTTATATCTGGTTTTTATTTTTACTGTCTGTATCCCCCAAAAGTTCACCTTCCACAGAAAAATTATAAACATTTCCATCCGTATGGTCATATAGGTAATGCGTAATCTTTCCAAAGACAGGTAACTCACCCTTATATGCTTTGTAATGTTTTCGGATCATCTTTCCTAACTTTTGAAAAGTATCTTCATCACTTTGATAGACAAGACTTTCCTTATGAATAGGTATACGACCTTTTGCAGAAGCAACCATCCGTGCAAGCATAAATCCTCCATTACGTCTAAAGTTTGTCTCTGCACGAAGATAAACATGTTTCATTTCTGCTAATATTCTGTATCTTTGTTTAGCCTTCTCAATATCTTCTCTTGCAATATCAAGTGAGATATCAAGTACCTCTACAAGTTTCCAGACAAAGGGTTCAGAAGTATACTTCAAATCGTAATGCCCTTCTTTGAGCCATACATAGACATTCTTAGTGTTCAAAAAGGCTTTAAGTGTTTTAGAACCAACTTTCAGACTGTTATAGCCCATCTGTCTGATCAGACTCTCCTGTGGCTGTTCTGCTAATTTGTATTTGATAATTTTGTGTAATTTCATCTTACCTCCAATGTGAGGCAATAAAACGTTTCGTTGTATTTAATTGTACAAAGTGAAGTTTCATTGTCCTAAGTAGTGAAAAATCATTCCCGACACATTTTTTGGAATGATCTCATTGCATCTCTTCATTGAGATACGGTAGTATACTCAAAGTTTTGACAGCTTTATGTCTGGTTT
>CAZCBU010000170.1:0-12373 GCA_964496995.1 uncultured Sulfurovum sp. | reverse complement strand
CCGCACAATATCATTCCTATTGCCAAAATGATAGCGGGAAAGCTCTCAAAAGTTGATCCTGCAAACAAAGGGTTGTACCAGAAAAATCTTTCCTCTTTTCTTCAGAAGTGGCGTGGCTATCTCAGGCAGTTTGATGGTCAGATGCGCACCTGCCGCGGTATGAAAGTAGTGCAGTATCATGAACTCTACAACTATCTGCTGAAGCGTTACGGTATCAAGGCTCTGGCTACACTTGAACCTATGCCTGGTATCTCTCCAAGTTCCAAACATACGGTCGAAGTGATCAAGATCATCAAGGGCAACCATGTTAAAAAGATACTTCAGGATCCTTACCATGAGAAAAAGACCGCCCGTTTCATTGCCAAGAAGAGCAATGCAAAAGTAGTGGTAGTACCACAGGATGTGGGTGCCGTCAGCGGTACAAAAACACTGAAGAGTTTTTATCAGACCATTAGTAGGCAATTATGTCACTAGTAGAGTTGCTCTGGCCGGCTTTTATCCTTGCGATCCTGCTGGTCTTCATTCATACTGTCTTTGGTCTTGAAATTATTCGCAGAGGCGTTATCTTCACGGATCTCGCCATCGGGCAGTTCGCTGCGGTCGGTCTGGCAGTCAGTGTTGCCCTCTTTGAGGGGTCATACCAGACTCTGTGGACACTCAGTTTCGCACTTATTGCAGCAGTGACCATAGCTCTCTCTGCGCGCCGTGTGGCCCATGTCGAAGCATTCATAGGACTACTCTATGCTTTGGGGATCGCTTCCATGATGCTTGTTTTGGCACAAAGCAGTGAAGGTATGGAACTTTTTAACAAGCTCAGTGCCGCAGATATTCTCTTTACTATGCCAGAAGATCTTATCAAGTCATTCATGATCTATGGCGTTATTGCGGTCGTGATGTTCACACTCTATCCCCGAACATCCGGTATCATAAAAGAATTGATCTTCTTTTCGGCATTGGCTTTGACAGTTACCTCTTCCGTGCAGAGTGCAGGTGTGCTGGTCGTATTTTCTCTGCTGGTCGCACCCTCTTATGCCGCTATGATACAAAAGCGTTTCAAGCCGCTCTATTTTGCCTGGACATTTGGTTCGACAGCAGTTATTACTGCATTGATCCTCTCTTATCATTTTGATCTGCCGACAGGATACTCGATCATTTTTTGTGTGGTTGCTGCTACGCTGATCTATGTTTTAATGAAAAGCAGCCCTGGGAAAACATTGGAGAGATAGAATCTATATGATCCACATTCTTTAAACTATAACGGTATCTCCTATTCAACAGTGTGTAAAGGATCTTTGGCTTTTTTGCCTATAAGTATTGCATGAAGAGTCATAGAGAGATTGTAATACAAAACGCTTTAGTCTAGGCATATCATGAAACTTTTATACTATAATTTCATAACATGTACCATGAAGGACACCCACCATGAGAAAAGCCATCGACCTGACCATCAACCCAACCTTTATCAAAGCCTATACGAATGGCTACCCTCTCATCTCTCCTGAATCTCTTGAGAACTGGTCAAAAGTGAAAGAGGAAGGGAGTATTCTCAATCTTTTAGATGCAAAAAAACAGTTTATAGCCAAAGGATACTACGGCAAACAAAATAAAGGGTATGGCTGGGTACTCAGTACAAAGAAAAATGAGACAATAGATGTAAACTTTTTTATAAAAAAGATCAAAGAAGCCATAACATATCGTCAAGATTTTTATGATTCAGAAGAGACCACAGCATTCAGGGTTTTTAATGGTGAAGGTGACGGAATTGGCGGGTTAACCATTGACTATTTTGACGGGTATTATCTGCTTACCTGGTACAGCATTGGCATCTATACATTCAAAGAAGATATTATGAAAGCACTCAAGTCTGTTGTCGACTACAAAGGTATGTACCAGAAAAAACGTTTTGATGCAAAAGGACAGTACCTGGATGATACCGATGATTTTATCTGTGGAGATAAAGCACCTGAGCCGCTTATTGTTAAAGAAAATGGAGGCAAGTTTGCCGTCTATCTCGATGATGGAGCCATGGTAGGTGTATTTCTTGATCAAAAAGATGTCAGGAAAACCATTAGGGACAAATACGCAAAAGATAAAACCCTACTCAATACTTTCTCATACACAGGTGCATTTTCTGTTTTTGCAGCATTGGGCGGTGCAAAAGAAACTACTTCTGTGGATCTGGCAAATCGAAGTCGTGGTAAAACAGAAGAACAGTTCTCTGTCAACAATATTGATCCAAAAACACAAAAGATCATCGTAGAAGATGTCTTTAACTACTTCAAATACGCCGTACGAAAAAAGCTCAGCTTTGATATGGTTGTCCTGGATCCGCCAAGCTTTGCACGTTCCAAAAAGTACACCTTTTCTGCATCCAAAGATTACGTGAAACTTCTCAAAGAAGCGATACAGATCACCAGCAAGAATGGTATTATCGTAGCCTCCACCAATGCCTCGAACTTCGACATAAAACGCTTTAAAAGCTTCATAGACAAAGCCTTTAAAGAACTCAACGGCTCATATAAAATAGAAGAGACCTTTTCACTTCCAAAGGATTTCAGGGTCTCTGAGAAGTTTAAAGAGGGAAATTATCTGAAGGTTGTTTTTATTCGAAAGATTGTCTGATCAGTAAGGCAAAACAGTTATAATGGATCTATGAAAAAAATACTCTCTGTTATGATACTTGTTATTTCACTTTTTTATCTCTTTCGTATTTACAAGATCAATGGTACAAGTATGAACTATGGTTTGATCGAAAATGATATCGTGATCACCTATAGACAGTTTACCTCTATTGATCGGGGGGATCTGCTTGTCATCAAACATCCTCTCGATCCGGAGAACCGTCTTTATATCAAGAGATGTGCCGCACTTCCCGGCGACATTTTTTTTCAAGACAAACGTTCTTTTTATCTTCAGTTGGACGGAAATTCAACAAAAACCAGAGTGTTGGCGGACACACATGATATTAATATGGTAAAAAGAAAAGAAGGATATTTCATCAAAGATCCTTATCTGAAATATTATGGTGTTGTACACAATTGGAGACTGAAAGTCCCCAAGGAGTTGACAGAACTACCGGTGACACAGGTAAAGAAAGATCATTACCTGATGCTGGGCGATTACCGGGACAATTCTGCAGACAGCCGTTTTTTTGGTGCAGTACCACGTTCCTGGATATTTTCAAAAGTGATCTATATCTTCAAGCTGCCAAGAAACTGGTCTGAACTGATCAATATCAAAGAAGCAGACAAGCAGTAAGTTTATTCATGGATAAGAGGGACAAAAACAAATCCTGGATATTCTTCTTTTTTCACTTCCCGATCTGAGATCTTTTCAAATCTGAAGATGGAATGCTGGACAGGTATTACCAGGACACCTCCTGTTTTGAGCTGATCAAACAAGGATTCAGGTATCTCTTCTGCACTTGCCGAGACCAGGATCTTGTCAAATCTTTTACCGGGTATTCCCAGTGCTTTACCTGCTTTTTCAATGCGGCACTGTTCACCAAACAAAAACTGTGAAAGATTGTTTCTCCCTTTTTCTACAAGAAGGTCAACACGTTCCAGACCGAGAACGGAGCCTTCTTTCCCAACAATACTGCACAGTAATGCCGTTGTCCAGCCTGATCCTGAGCCTATATCCAGAACAGTATCACCCTTTTTGGGTTGTAATAGCTCCAGCATAAATGCCACTGTTGAGGGTTGGGATATTGTCTGTGCCTCTCCAATAGGAAGCGGTTTGTCGATATACATATACTCTGAAAATGAATCCGGGATAAAATATTTTCTGTCTACAGTATGAAAAGCATCAATGATCTCAGGTGTACGCAATGTACCAGAGACCATCATGGCATTGATTAGTTCCTGCATAGTATACATGGTCTACTCCTTTCTTAACAGATGTCCGACATCTTTTATATAATAACTTGTGACAAGAGGTGCAAAAAAGTCCAATGTTTCCTGTGCATCTATGATCTTGTCTTTTGCCCCGAGAAAAACTTCTATCACAGTCCCCTTCTCCTGTACCTTTTTTATTTTCTCTTTATCCCATTGATAGCTCAGCAATGCTTCCAGTTCTTCTTTGGATCCTATCTTCAAATATTCTTTTAGATCTATCTTTGAGGGGAAAGCCGTATTTAACAGAAATTGATCGACATACGCATCTTTTCCAGCTTCAAAATAGCGTAACTGTGTACGTATAAAGCTGGGTTTTTGGGTTTGAAAAAAAGCGGGAGAAAGTAAAATAAGTCTGTCAATACGTTCTTTGGAATTACAGACATAGTCGAAAGCTTTCTGGGCACCGAAACTGAAACCGGCGACACAAAGCTCACTGTCAACTAAATAGTCTTTGAAATGCTCATGATCATTTTGAAGAGAAAAACCGTTAAAATAGACCATCTTAAAATATTTCGCGGAGAATATCTTTACACTCATTATGAGTGATGTTTTCATGGATCAGAAGATAGGATGAAACTTCAGCCAATGCTTTTTCAAGTGTTTTAAGCAGTGCTTTTACTTCTGAAACTGACTCTTTCATAAGCTCCTCTTCCTGATATGGGGTCACGATAAAGTTATCGCTCATGGCATATTCATAGATGACCTTATGCATAAGCTCTTTGGCAAGCATAATGTCTGAACGTGCATTGGTAAACTGCTCATTGTACTGCATCTGTGTCGCTATGCTCCCTGCCAGATAAACCTTGATACGGTTAAGAAGCTTTGATCGGGAAAGGATCTCATGCTCCTGGGTAATGAGCCTTGTCGTCACGATCCCGATCTTTTCGAACTCAACATCCAGCCAGGTGGCAATGATCGCTTTTGCACCCTGATAGACTGCCTGTATCTTACGTTCTTCTTCAGTAAAAGAGAGTATTTTACGTTTTCCGGAGAGTACCTTTTCTCTCACTGCCTCAAAGTCTGATGTCTCAACCACAGCACGGCCTTCTCTCATGGCAAAGATCGCTGCTTCATTGGTCAGTGTATCAAGCGCGGCAGAGTTGAATCCGACAGTCATTCTTGCTACATGTTCTATGTCAACCTGGTTCGGCTTGTGCGCAAGGTAGAGTTCCAGTGTTTTTGCCCTGTCTTCAAGGTCAGGCAGAGAGATATGGATACGTCTGTCAAAACGTCCTGCTCTGAGCAGGGCTTCATCCAGCACATCGATCTTGTTGGTCGCACCGATCACAATGACCCCTGAACTCTCTTCAAATCCGTCCATTTCAGTCAAAAGCTGATTGAGTGTCGCTTCTCTCTCATCATTCCTGAACTCTCCGCGACTTTTACCTACAGCATCTATCTCGTCGATGAAAATGATACTTGGTGCCATCTGTTTGGCTTTTTTAAACAGTTCAGAGACCCTTTTTGCACCCATACCGACATAAATATGCACAAAAGAAGCACCACTCTGATAAAAGAACGGTACACCGGCTTCACCCGCAACCGCTTTGGAAATAAAAGTTTTACCCACACCAGGAGGTCCGACAAGAAGCACACCTTTTGGCAAACGTATATCCATATCACGGTATTTTTGGGGTTCCCGTAAAAAATCTATGATCTCTTCAAGTTCCTCTTTTACATCTTTGATACCGGCGACATCAGAGAATCGTATGTTTGACTTGAGCGCCTGTACAGGCTCATAAACTTCTGTATTATCCACTTTTGCCGCTCTTATCTGGCGAAGCTGCTGAAGTTTACTCTGCTTTAAGAACCTGAAGAGGAAAAGAAATGCACCTAACAGAATAAGGAGTGTCAGGATATCATAAAGATAGGCTCTGCTTTCTTTCACCTCCACAGGATATTTACTGAAATAGGAAGCTTTGTTGATGGCATCTTTGTATATCTTGTAACTTTTATCGGCTGTCTTCAGATGCACATATTCACCATCTAAAACAATTTTCTCTATTTTATCTTTGGTGAAAAGTGCATTGGCCTGTTTATGGGTGATGATATCATCCTTGTCTCTGAGAATACCATAGGACAGTAAAACAACAGCAACAATAAGCAAAGATGCAATGATCTGTATTTTTTTACTGTTGAAAAGTGCTTTAAAGTCTGGCTTTGTTTCCATCACTGTCAACCTCCACATTATTTAAAAGTACCCAGTTCGAAGAGAGATCATCATCGCTTTGAACTTCTACTTTATTGAAATACTGGTCAAAACCACTGTATAGCCCTTCTTTTCCGCTTTCAAGCAGAACTTCAAGCTCTTTGCTGTGTTCACGCCTGAATGCATAATTCTTTGCTTTGATGACAGCCGTAAGTTCACGGTGACGCTCCTTGGCGATATTCCCTTTGATCTCAGGTCTCATCGTGGCTGAAGCAGTATTGTCTCTTTTGGAATACGAAAAAGCATGAACATGTGTCAAAGGCAGTGCTTTGACCCTGTCCATCGCTTCATCCCACTCTTTTTCATCTTCTCCCGGATGTCCCACAATGAAGTCCGTACCCAAAGCATACCCTTTCTCGGCAATTTTCTGAAACAATTCAATATCTGTTTCAAATCTGTTCCGTCTGTTCATGAGTTCCAGCATTTTATCTGAAGTATGTTGCAGGGCAATATGCAAATGTTTTGCCATCCAGGGTTCATGAAGCAGTTCCATGAACTCATCATCTATCTGGATCGGTTCAAGACTTCCTATACGTATCCGTCTGACACCACGGATCATAGACATTTTTTTGAGCAGTTTAGCCATAGAAGTGTTATGGTCCTGACCGTAAGAGCCCACATTGGTACCGGTCAGAATGAACTCCCCAAAACCATTGGCTGCCAGTTTGGAGATCTGTTCAAGTATTGTCTCTTCCGTATGTGAACGTGCATTCCCGCGTACAGCAGGAATAATACAGTAGGAACATCTGAAATCACAGCCTTCCTGGATCTTGATGAATGCCCTGCTCTTCCCGACGAACTCTTCAACAATGGTTGAATCTATATGTTCAAGATCTCCTATTTGATAAAACGGATCATCTATTTTCAGTATTTCGTTGATATTCTCTTTCTCAGAGTGTCCCATGACACCAAATACTTTTTTATCTTTAAAAAGTGATTCCCCTTTGGAGTGTGAACCGCAGCCGGCCAGAATGACTTTGGCATTGGGATTCTTGCGCTTCATCGAAGAGATATAGTTACGTACGGATGAGTCTGCACCGTTGGTCACGGTACAGGAGTTTACGACAATAATGTCTGAACTGTTCTCATCATTTGAAAATTCAAATTCACGCAGTTTTGACATCATCACCTGTGTATCGAACTGATTGGTACGGCAGCCGAAGGTTTTAAAATAGACTTTCTTCACTATAGATCCTCGTCAAAAAGACTGCCGGTCTCAGGAAGCGGTTTACGTACATCTTTGTCCATATAAATAGACTGTGTCGGAAATGCAAGAGAGATATCATCTTCTTTATGCAAACGTTCAATGATCTCCATAGAGATCGTAGATCTTAGTGTCAATGTCGCATAGGCATTGGTATGGTACCAGGCAGAGATCTTGATACCATAAGGCTCTATAAAAGTATAGATACGTGGTTCAACATTGGTATTTTTCATACTGTATTGGCTTCTGAGTTTGTTAAGCTGCTTTCTGGTGATCTCCGTATATCCTTTAGAGTATTTTTTCGTGACCTCTTTGGCAATAGATGAAGCCTTTGATACATTTGAATCAAACGTGATCATAAAGTCGATCCCGTCCCAGACTGTCTTCAATCCTGCATGAGAATAGTTGGCGATCATATCGGTAAAAATAAAATTGTTCGGAACAAAGATAATACGGCCGGCTCTTCTGTTGTGCATGTAGGTCGTAAGTGTAATATCTTCCTGAATGGTCATACGAAGCAGTGAAATGTCGACAATGTCTCCAACATATTCAACACCGTCCCTGACAAACTTGACACGATCACCCACATGGATCGCACCGCCAATGATAATAACAAACCAACCCATGATGGACATGAACCAGTCCTTCATGGCAATGGCAATACCGGCAGAAGCAAACCCAAGAATAGTGACAAGGTAACTGACATTTTCCAAATAGGCAAAAAGAAGGGTGAAAAGAAGCAGTGTTACAAAAGTAAAATTCAGTGCCTTGTTAATGGTATAAAAACGGTCATTGTCAGACATATACCGTTTGACCAGATATTTTATCATGAGAAGGAAAAGAATGAAAAAGAGTATGATCAATCCGATCGAAGTAGCTTTTTCCATCTCTCTTTTAATATCTGCCTGCAAATTCAGGGTGATCTCATCAACTTTTTTTGTATAAACATTCTGTGTTGTTTTAAAGATCTCTACGACAGGAGCAAATGTATGGATCTTGTCTTCTGTATCCAAAAGTTCATTTTTGTATTTAGTATTTGTTGGATCGAGCAAAAGGATCTTCTTTAGCAAAAGTTCTTTTTCTTTCAGTGTATCCATCACTTTTTGTATAGATGTATATTTACTTTCATATTCTGTCTGATCTGTTTTGAGTTTTTTCATATATGAAATTGCAGAAATGATCTCTAAAGGATTCTCAACAGTCGGTATATCCGATATGTCCGGTGGTTTAAGGAATTTTTTAAAAGGGTCCTTCTCATATTCTTTCAGTAATTGCAGTTTATCGATCAATATGGACTGTTTACCTTTAAGTAATTCCAGTGCCTTGGTCTCTGGTTCTGTACGATTATACTTATCTTCCAAAACATGTATATGGTCATCAAGTAACTCTTTTTGGTCTTCCAATTCTCTAAAGGTATGATAGTTACTGTATATTTTTGACCAGATATTATTATCTTTGATCTTTGAATCTAATATTTTTTTCTTATTAAGAAGTTCAGTAATTTCTTTTTGAATATTTTTGTCAAGTGTTATTTCCTGAACTGTTTCTGATCCTGATGCAGTACTGTTAATGTCATCTTCCGCATGTACATGCAAAGTTAGCAGAATAGAAACAAAAAATAGTACTCTGATCATATTTTCTCTCCAAACTGAGTCAGTACTTTTTTAACAATTTTTTCATCAATATCTTGAACAATTTTATGATTTCCCATACCGTTTGGCAAAATGAATTTAATGGAGTTGTTTGCAGACTTTTTGTCTAAAAAGAAATGATCATAGAAATCATCAACATCTTTTATGACATAGTCAGTTGGAAGAGATGACCTTTCTAAAAGATCCTTCACTTCATCTGCTTCTTCCTGTGTAAAGAGGCCAAGTTCAATAGCCAAAGCATTGGCCATGACCATACCTATGGCGACAGCTTCACCGTGCAGATAAGTTGTATAGTCTGTCTCATTTTCAACCACATGTCCAAAAGTGTGACCATAGTTCAACACGGCACGGATACCTGCTTCTTTTTCATCCTGGTTCACGACCCAGGCTTTCAGTTCTACGGATCTTCGTATGGCTTCTTTAAGATTCTCTTCATTCTTGAGATCTGCAGTTCTTAAAAATTCAAAATATTCTTTATCGAACATGACTGCCATTTTTACGATCTCTGCTACTCCCGCCGCAAATTCACGTGCAGGCAGTGTTTTAAGGAATTCAGGATCGATATAGACAGCTTTTGGCTGATAGAATGCACCAATAAGGTTTTTGCCATATTTATTATTGACCCCGGTCTTTCCTCCCACGGAAGCATCAACCTGCGAAAGCAGTGTTGTAGGTATTTGAATGAAGTCTATGCCACGCTGGTACAGACTTGCGGTAAACCCTGTCATATCTCCAATGACCCCTCCCCCAAAAGCAATAAGGAGTGATTTTCTATCCAGTTTATGTTCAAAACATTCATTCAGAATATTTTCAACTGTCTCCAGGGTTTTGTATTTTTCACCATCGGGAATACTTACGACATGCAACTCTTTTGCTTCTATATGTTTCAGAAGGGTATCAAGATGAAGTCCTGAAACAGTAGGGTTGGTGACAATAACGACTTTTCTGTCAAAAGCAAGTTTTGGAAGAGTGTCGATCGTAATATCATAAGTGATGTTTTGTGTTTGAGATAATTCAATGGGAACGATCATCGGGAAAGACCTTAAATTCTAATATTTTGCTTTATTTTATCTTATATGTACTTAAATCCCACTCGTTATATGTCACCCAATGCATAAGGCACAAGCAGTTTAGGATGTCTTTTGGTGGTTAAAAGAAAATCCTGTACTTTAGTGGAAACAAAATTGATCAGATTGTCTTTTCGAAGCTCTTTTTCAAAAGGAGCGATCTGCAGTATATCTTCTCTTACCGAAAGTTCTCTAATAGGATTTGCGATCTTCTGTTCAATATTAATCTCCATATTAAAAATATGGGCAAGTGTCTCATAATGTTCTTCAATGATCTTCTTGCTCGCAAAATCACCTTCAGGATCAAAATCTGCAAGGGTCAGATCAAGGTTCAGTGATTCGGAAATGTCAAACGCAGTGGAAGATATGGACTCCATCTTTTCATTCTCATCCATAAGAATAATACACTCTTTTACATTGTACAGCAGTTTATCACCAAAGAGATAGACCACTTTTCTCAGGTCAAACAACGTCCCCTTTAAATTGTCTGATTCAAAGGCTGGAATACTGCTGAAGATCAAGCCGATATCCTGCTCCTGTATATCAAATTCTACCAGCATTGCGACATCATTCTCATCATAGCAGACCAAAACGGTTATATTATCTGCTTCATAGTTTTTAAGCTCTTCGATCAGTCTAAAGTTATTGGGATAAATAATACGAATAACCAGATTTTTATCTTCCAGTTTTTCAAGAAGATAGAGACTCTCCTTAAGATAGATCAATGCATTTTCCTGATCATATCTGAAGTCCAGGATCAAATAGAGGTCTTTACCGAAAGGTTCAGGGAAAAGTCCTATTCTTTTGTTGATCGTTTTATAGACACCGTCAAGAACGATCGGTTTTCCCATGACCAGCAGTGTATCATTGGGACGTATCATCGTGGCATTGGTAGGCAGGATCTGCTTTTCATCACGGTAAATGGCAGCGATCTTCCATTTACGCTGCAAAATGGAACCGATATGCCTGAAAGCATAGGTACTGCCAAAAGGTACATGCACTTCCATGATCTCCCCTCTTCCCAAACCTACATTCTGGGCAATGACAGGTACATTGGGGAGATGGTCATACAGGTGTGCGGCCATAAGATCATTACAGTCAAGGATGGTCACATTCTCTTCATCTCTGGCTATCTCATTATCATCCCACTGGTCCAGGAAAAGAATGCGTATGGTCTTATCGATCATACGTATATTTTTAAGTGAATAGCGTGCATCTTCAATACTTTCCATCACTATGAATATATCGGAGTATCTGACCTCATTCATAATATGATTCATTTTTGCATAACTTGTCGGGTCGACCTCATAATGTGTAATATGCGCACCCATTTTTTCAGGAATAGAGTCCGGGGTATAGGAGACCACATAATATTTGTTCTCTGCCACTCTTTTTCTGCTGAGCCACTCTATAAAATGTTTGGCAATGGAACCATCTGCCAAGATAAGTATGTTTTTCATATCACTCTTTATACAGGGAATAAGAACTCCCTTTAATGTGCTGATATTCTCAACAGCTTTTTCCTAACCAGCAAGTGCATCTATGCTACAATTGCGTAATTATTTTAGAGGATATTATAACACAATGGAATTTCAGATAGATAAAAGAGACGGTAAAGCAAGGGCCTGTACCATTAAAACAGCCCATTCGACCATTCAGACACCGGTATTTATGCCCGTGGGTACAGTAGGTGCAGTGAAAGCACTTGATGCTACAGACCTCGCAACATTCATCCAGCCGGAGATCATACTTGCAAACACTTATCACATGTATATTCGTCCCGGAGATGATGTCGTGGCAAAAATGGGAAAGCTTCACGGTTTTACCAAATACCCTAAAAGTTTTTTAACTGATTCCGGCGGTTTTCAGGCATTTTCCCTCTCAGACAATGTCAAGATCGATGAAGGCGGTATCACGTTCAGAAGTCACCTTGACGGAAGCAAACACTACTTTACCCCTAAAAAGGTCATAGACATCCAACACAATCTGGGCTCGGACATTATGATGATCCTGGATGATCTTGTTGCCCTGCCCGCTACCCAGGAGCGCATTAAGGCCAGTATCGAAAGAACAACCCGCTGGGCTGAAGAATCCATCGACTACTTCAGAACCAAACAAAAAGAAGGTGTAGGTCTTGAACAGAATATTTTTGCCATCATTCAGGGGGGAACGGACAAAGCTTTTAGAGAAAAGTCTGCCAAAGAGCTTTGTGCCTTGGATTATGACGGATTTGCCATCGGAGGGCTGAGTGTCGGAGAAGCCAATCAGGATATGTACGACACCGTTGAGTGGACCACACAGTTCATGCCTGAAGAAAAACCCCGCTACCTGATGGGTGTAGGAAC
>CAZCBU010000169.1:0-4903 GCA_964496995.1 uncultured Sulfurovum sp. | reverse complement strand
GCGAAGATGTTGGGATGATATGTCATCCTCGGGCTTGACCCGGGGATCCAAATGAGAATGAAAACAAAAGATTCCCGATCAGGTCGGGAATGACGAGAGAAGGAAACCTATGAATATTGCCATACTATTCGGCGGATCGAGCTTTGAACATGAGATCAGTATCGTCTCTGCGATCACGATGAAAAAAGTGCTCAAAAAGAGTACTTTAACCTATATCTTTGTCGATGCCAACAGAGAGTTCTATCTGGTTGATACGGAAAAGATCAACTCGAAGCTTTTTTCCTCAGGTGAGTACAAAAAGGGTAAGCAACTGACCCTGAAACAGGGAGGCTTTTATGCAGAGAGCATGTTCGGAAGCAAAAAGATCGAATGTGATGCAGTGCTGAACCTGATTCACGGAAGGGATGGAGAAGACGGTAAGATCGCTTCTTTAATGGCATTTTACGATGTTCCTTTCATCTCTCCGCGTATGGAGGCATCGGTACTTTCGTACAACAAACTCTATACCAAGTTTCTGGCAGAGAGTCTGGGTGTCAAGACCGTAACGTATGAACATCTTTCCAAAAATGACGAGCGTAAGATCAAAATGGACTACCCTGTTATCATCAAGCCGGTTCGTCTTGGAAGCAGTATCGGGGTAAGTATCGTGAAGGATGCTTCTGAGCTGGACTATGCACTGGATGTGGCGTTTGAGTTTGATACCGATGTGATTGTTGAGCCCTTTATCGAAGGTGTTAAAGAGTACAATCAGGCAGGATGCCTGACGGATGCATGGGAACTCTCTATCGTAGAAGAGCCTCATAAGGAAGCATTCCTTGATTTTGAGAAGAAGTATATGGACTTTTCACGTGATTCTCAGGTATTGGCTGCAGATATCGATGATACGCTAAAAGAGAAGATTCAAAATGCTTTCAAAAAGATCTATGATCCGCTCTTTAGAGGCAGTATTATCCGATGTGACTTCTTCGTTGTCGATAATGAAGTGCTGCTCAATGAGATCAACCCGATCCCCGGTTCCATGGCAAACTACCTCTTTGAAGACTTTGAAGGGATGCTTGAACGACTCTCCAAGCACTTGCCAAAAGAGCAAAAAATCACGATTGACTACCAGTATATTCACTCAATCCAACAGGCAAAAGGGAAGGCGTAAAAGAGGTGGTTTTTATCATCAAAACAGGAGTGTTTTTCTCCTGTTTAAATCGTCAGAAGCCCCTGTAAATCAATACATTGCTACATTTCTACCCCTTTTGTTAAAATTTATTTAACAAATCCTTTTTCCCCACTTTTATTTTAAGCTTTAAATAGGAAAAGTTAACCTATAATTAACGCTGAGTGTTGTTATTTTACAGCATAAAATTTTACAAGGGGGTATGCATGCAATCAAACGCAGCATTGGAATATGATTATTCCGTAGCGAAATTGTTCGTCTTTACGACAATTGCCTTCGGATTTGTTGGTATGCTCATCGGTACGCTTATCGCGGCACAGTTGGCATTTCCTGAATTGAACTACCTGTTCGGTGAATACGGTACGTTCTCAAGATTGAGACCACTTCACACAAACGTAATTATTTACGGATTTACACTAAGTGGTATCTGGGCATCTTTCTACTACTCTGCACAAAGAGTATTGAAAGTATCTATGGCAGAGTCCAAATTTGTAATGTTCCTAGGGAAACTTCATTTTGGTCTTTATATGTTGGCAGCAGTATCAATGGTAGTTACACTACTTCTTGGTATCACTGCAAATAAAGAGTATGCACAAATGGAGTGGCCTCTTGACCTTCTGATCGTTGTGATCTGGGTTGTCTGGGGACTTGCAATGTTCGGACTGATCGGTATCAGAAGAGAGAAAGCACTCTACATCTCTATGTGGTACTACATCGCATGTTTCCTTGGTGTAGCAATGCTTTACCTCTTCAACAACATGGAAGTACCTACATACTTTACTTCAGGTGGACTTGGTAGTATCATGCACTCCGTATCTATGTATGCCGGTACGAACGATGCACTGGTTCAGTGGTGGTGGGGACATAATGCGGTTGCATTCGTATTTACTGTACCTATTATTGCACTGATCTACTACTTCCTTCCAAAAGAGTCCGGACAGGCGGTTTACTCTTATAAACTGTCACTTCTCTCTTTCTGGGGATTGATGTTCGTTTACCTTTGGGCAGGTTCTCACCACCTTCTGTGGTCAACAGTACCTGACTGGATGCAGACAATGGGATCTATCTTCTCTGTTGTTTTGATTCTTCCTTCTTGGGGTTCAGCGATCAACATGCTTCTTACGATGAAAGGTGAGTGGAATCAGCTGACTGAGAACCCACTGATCAAATTCATGGTTCTTGCATCAACATTCTATATGCTTTCTACACTGGAAGGTCCTATTCAGGCGATCAAATCTGTTAATGCGATTGCACACTTTACAGACTGGATTCCTGGACACGTTCACGACGGTGTACTCGGATGGGTTGCATTCATGATTATGGCGGCACTTTTCCATATGGCACCAAGAATGTTCAAAAGAGAGATATATTCTAAGAAACTGATCGAAGCACAGTTCTGGATCCAGACTACGGCGGTTGTTCTTTACTTTACTTCTATGTGGATCGCAGGTATCACACAGGGTATGATGTGGAGAGCGGTCGATGAGTATGGTAACTTGATGTATTCATTCATCGATACAGTAACGGTACTTCACCCATACTACGCGATCAGAGCCCTTTCAGGTGTACTTTACCTAACAGGTTTCGTTATGTTCGCTTACAATATGATTAAGACGATGACTTCTTCCAGAGAGATCTCTGAAGAGCCACAGTTCAGATCACCTATGGCATAAGGAGGTAGGTTATGTTTCATTGGTTAGAAAAAAATCCGTTCCTCTTTTCTGTAGGGGTATTTTTGGTAGTTGCATTTGCAGGGCTCATCGAGATCCTGCCAAACTTTGCTGAAGCAGCAAGACCGGTTCAGGGACTTCGTCCTTATACTGTTCTTGAGCTTGCAGGAAAAGAGATCTATAAAAAAGACAACTGTATTGCATGTCACTCACAGTTGATTCGTCCGTTTAAAGCGGAAACAGACAGATATGGTCAATATTCACTCTCTGGTGAGTATGCGTATGACAGACCATTCCTTTGGGGTTCTAAAAGAACCGGTCCAGACCTTCACCGTGTAGGAAACTACAGAACGACAGACTGGCATGAGAACCATATGTTCGAGCCTACATCGGTTGTACCTGGATCGATCATGCCGGCATATAAACATATGTTCAAGAACAAAGCAGATATCGAAACAGCATATGCTGAAGCCGTAACAGTAAAAAATGTATTCAACACACCATATGGTGATGATATTCAGCCAAGTAAAGAAGCTTATGAGAAGTACTACAAAGAGGTAGCACTTCCGGAAGCTCAAAAAATTGCTGCTGATATGAAGAACCAGGACGTTAAAGATGCGGTTGCAAAAGGTGAGATCCCTGAGATCGTTGCAATGATCGCATACCTTAACAGTCTGGGTGACAGCCGTTACGCAGCGAAGAAGTAAGATAAGATGGACATAAGAGAACTGCAAGGCTATGCCTCGTTCTTTATGACAATTTTCTTGGTAGTAATGTTGTACGGATACATCGTGTATTTGTACCGAAGTGAAAAAAAGGGAGTGAAGGATTACGAGAAACTGGGCAATATTGCACTCGATGATGAGATCGATTCCAGGCCTATCAATACAAGTGATCCTCTTCCTGAAGATAAAAAGGAGCAACATAAATGAATGCATTAATTGTTAAAGCATTGGCATTTGCAGCTGTACTGATCATTGCAACGATCGTTGTGGTCAAGCAGATGAACATTGACCTAAGCGACCCGATCAACCTTCTGACGATGATCGGTGCGATTGCGATTGCAGTACTGAGTGCAGGGGTATCTGCAAAGTATATCAGTCAAATGAAAACGGATAAAGCAGGTGGTGAGCTTGCTGAAGAGAACTGGGATGGTATCGGTGAGTACAAGAATGAACTTCCTGCAGGTTGGGCATACTCTTTCCTCGGTACACTTATCTGGGCACTTTGGTATTTCCAATGGGGATATCCTGTCAATGCCTATAGCCAGATTGGTGAGTGGAATGAAGAGGTAAAAGCCTATAACCAGAAGTTTGAAGAGATGCACAAAAATGCGGACAAAGCGACACTTCAGCAGATGGGTGAGTCTATCTTCCTCGTGCAGTGTGCACCATGTCACGGAACGACCGGTGACGGACTCTCCGGTAAAGCACAGGATTTCTCTGCAAGAATGAGCAAAGAGCAGGTACTTGATGTGATCAAAAATGGTCAAAATCAGCTTGGTTACCCAATGGGTGCAATGCCTGCAGGTATGGCAAGCGGTAAAGATGCGGAAGATATCGCTGCATACGTAGCCGGTGGTATGAAAGGTGAGCAGCCTGCTTCATTTGCAGCATGTGCATCTTGTCACGGAGCGGATGGTAAAGGAAACAACGGTATGTCACCGAACCTTGCAGCCTATGATGCAACACTGGTCAGCCATGTAATCGAGCATGGTAAAAAAGGTATGATCGGTAGAATGCCGTCATTCAAGACAACCATTACACCGGTTCAAGAAAAAGCATTGACTGAGTATCTTCAGTCTCTGAGCAACTAAGGAGTACATATGTCAGCAACAGAAAACACAAACAGATCCGTATTTGGACTTAATGGTGTCACAGGCATGTTGATTGCAACAGTATTGTTGCTCTCTATCCTTGCTTTCCTGACAGTATGGGGGCTTGGTGTTCAGCAAAAGTCTGCACAAAACCCTTATGATCCTACACCGATCGTAAGTAGTTTGGATAATGTGAAGATGATCAGCAAAGAGAATGCACAGTTTGCATTCAAAGATGCTAAGTAACTC
>CAZCBU010000168.1:0-8529 GCA_964496995.1 uncultured Sulfurovum sp. | reverse complement strand
CATTTCATCTCAGCATGGGAGAAACTCATCATTGCACCTAGGGCAAGTAGCGTCAGTAACATTTTTTTCATATTTGATCCTTATCGTTTTGATACTGTATAATAATATATTCGTGTTAAATCAGTGTTAATAAAATTTATGGATCTCTTCCATGATATTGGCAAATTCTATATCATCACCTTTCTCTTTCAAAAAAGTGATCAAATATTTTTCAGAGGCTTCCACCCCCTCTTTCTTCTCTATCTCTAAAAGTTCGGCATAAAGATTTGCTATGATCTCCAGGACATGTTTTGAAATACTTTTTCTTGCCGCATGGTACCCGATGATCTTCCCCGTATCGGTATCTTTTCTTGTTTCAAACTCTGTAAAGATCCAGTAATACCGTCCGTCTTTTGCAAGATTCTTCACAACAGCATTGATATTCTTTCCCTGAGAGATCGTTTCCCAAAGCAGTTTAAAGACCACTTTTGGCATATCTGGATGTCTTACAATACTGTGAGGTTTGCCTATCAGCTCCTCTAAACTATAGCCGCTGACTTCGATAAAGTAGTCATTGGCAAAAGTGATCCTTCCCTTTTCATCGGTCTCGGATACAATATAACGTTTGGGATCAAGTACGATCTCTTCATCAATAGGTGTTGGCTTCTGCATCTTTACTCCTTTTCTAAATTCTTCCATTGATCAGTCTGATCAATGCATCGGAAACTTTATCAAAAGGCATCACTCTGTGTCCATTGTGTGCTTTTGAAAAATTCTCAGCTGCCTCTTTCGTAGCAAAAGGAACAAGGTCGTCACCTCCGGGAGAGGTGACATTGCTTCCATAGACATAATAGGCTGTTTCCGCATTGATCGGTTTCAGTGTTGCGTAGTCTGTGACCACTATCTCAGAAAAGTCCCTTTCACTTTTGACACCAACTTCATACCATTTACCCGGTCTGAAATAAAACTCGAACATAGATTTCGGAGAAGAGAAGTAAACTGTTTTTCCGTTTCTCACTTTGATCTTTGCTACCCATTTTGGTTCTTTGTATACTTTGATCTGACGTACCAGACAGGTGGTATTTTTATCATAGGTCAAAAAATATTTTTTCTCAACCTTAAATGGTTTCAACTCCGAAGTTGCAGAGAACAACGGTAAGAAGAACAGTATCCCTATAAGTAAATATCGCATCATGACTCCTTTATACTAAATCTTTTTTCGCAAAAATCCTGAAGCCCAAAAAGGCGAAAAGCAGCCCTAAAAGCGTAGGATAAACAATAGAGAGGAATACGAACATCTTCTGGCTCATCATGTCAAGAATATAAAAGGCCACCGGTCCCATGACCGTGAGTTCAGGATCAAAGAGTGAAATGGCTGCCACCCTGAAGACCTCCATCGGATTGACCAGCGCTATACTGATGATCAGCCCTGTACTCATACGCTCCTGCATCATCAGAGAGATCAAAGCAATATCTATGAATGCCAGAAGGAAGATCCATACGAAAAAGGAGATACCCAGTGCCATCTCCGAAGACTTTACGATGGATGAGATAAAAAAAGCGATACCCAGAAAAGCTGAACTCATCGCAAAAAGCAAACCGGTATACAGAAAAAAGATATTCCACGGAACATCTGCCCCCTGAAACACACCGTACAGTATGGCAAAAGCCATCGCCATAAACACAGGAAGGAAAACCGTAATAAAACGTCCAAATACCTTCCCCCAGTAATACTGCTTCAGTGAGATAGGGAAAGAGAGCATATACTCCAGAATATGGCTGTCTCTGTCTCCTGAGATCGACCGTACCGTTGTGATCAGGATAAAGATAGGCAAAATAACGATCGTCACTTGAATATACATCAGTAAAAGTCTGCTAAGTCCTGAGAAACCCATCACCTGGGATTCTGTGATACCTGCAATAAAAAAGAGTGCAATAAGACCACCGAAAACCAGAGAATAGACAATGAACCAATTGGCACGGATGGACTCTTTAAGATCAAGATAGGCAATTAAAAGTAAGTTCTTCAATATGCTCTCCTGCTGTTATTTTTTTCTTCAATTTCACGTACCTGTTTCAAAAGGGCATCATAAGAGAGTACTTCTTTCCCCTCTTTGATGCTCTCTTTTCTTGCATGTGCTGCAAAACCGTATGCCATGGGTGTAACATTCCCTGCATCATAAAAAGCGGTTCGTGCATCGATCCATTTACCCGTATCGACATCAGTGATCCAGACTTTCGCCTGATCTTTCCAACTGATCTTTTCATCCTCGAACCATAACAGGGCACACCCGATATCGTCGAACATATAAGACTTTCCCGTTTTCGGATCGATCACCTGAACCGTATGATGCCTGTCAGACGTGACCATCTTGCAGCGTTCACACATATCTCTGTCCCAGTGTACTTCCTGTAGTTCAGTAGTGATCTGTTTTTTTTCACATCCGCTAAAACTCAGCAGTAAGAGTACGGTAAAGAAAAGAGTTTTAACAACGCTCATCAGACACTACCTTCCCCAGATCCATATAGATCTCCCTATTCACGATCGATTCCACCTCTTCGATCCTGTGTGTGACAAAGAGGGTAAGTTTCTCTTTCTTGCTCTCCTGTATCAAAGCATAAAAATCATCTCTTGCTTTTGGATCAAGATTCGCCGTAGGCTCATCGTAGATCACGATCTCGGACTCTTTTGCCAAAGAGATCGCAATAAGAAGCTTCTGCTTCATCCCCCCTGAGAGTTTAAAAAATGATTTCCCCAGATTGGCCTTGATATCCAGTTTCATTGCATTTGCATAGTGATAGATACGCTGTTCATCTACCCCGGAACTTTGACAGACATAATAGATAAGTTCTCCCAGACTCAACTTGATCGGAGGCGGAAGCTGCGGTACAAAAGAGACATGTTTCAAGACTTCGGTACGGGCTTTGATCGGATCAAGTCCCTTGACAAGCACAGAACCGCTGCTGGGGTGATAATAACCTAAAATAGAACGTATCAGTGTGGTCTTCCCTGCACCATTCGCCCCCATCAGGGCAACAGCATCACCCTTGCTGAAATCCAGGGTCACATTGTCCAGGGACAGTGTCTTTTCAAACTTCTTGCTTAAATTCTTAATCTCTATCATTTATACCAAACTCTTTAATCTGAAATCAAATTTCAATGCATCTTCATGACATACATCGATACATCTTCCGCATAGTGTACAGTCTGCTCCCGTAATATAAGCTGTTTTGATCTCTTTTTCATCAATTTGTTTTTTATATTTGGCTTTGGTGATCTCAAGCACCTGATTTTCAAAGCAGACATCATGACAGACCATGCAGCTGTCGCAGTTATCATTCCATTCAATACGCAAGGCAGATACTTTTCCTATCATTCCGTAAGTCGTTCCGATAGGACAGATATAGGTACACCAGGCACGGCGGGAGAAAAAGACTTCCAGTGCCAGTACCAGAAGGACCCAGATCAAGGCCAACGACCATCCATAAGCGATCGCACGGCTCAAGATACCCACGACATTGAAGGTTTCAAAGACCATATATCCGCTTGTAAAGGCAAGGATCAAAAAGATGACCCAGAAAATATAGCGTACACGGTGATCGAACTTTCTGCTTTTAATGATCTTTTTATTGACCAGGGTATTGTGCCACTTTTCACCGATCTCCGAGAGGATACCATAGGGACAGACCCATGCACAGTAACTTCGTCCTCCTACCAAAAGGTAGAATATGATGATCGTAGAGGTCCCGATGATCATATTGATATGCATGTGATGTTCAGCCAGGAACATCTCCATGGTCGTGAACGGATCGATCAGGTGAAATCCTAAAAAACGGGAACCGCTCAAAGTCCCTTCAAGTGTCTGTATATCGATAAAAAAAGACAGGAAGAAAAGCAGGTGAATAGCAAATACCAAGATCCACCGCTTTGAGCGGTAACTCAAAAACTTTTTACCCTCTCGCGTAGTACTGATGAATGTAGACCAGAATGTTGAATTCTTAATGGTCTCCCTATTGTTATACTTATCCATATCGCTGCTCCCTATTTGCTTCGATTACTCTTTTGCCGCCGCTGCTCTTGCCGGAAACTCACCGATCTCATCTGCAAAGGTTTTAAGATCTGCCTCTTCAAGATGCATCAAAAGCCCCTTCATGACAACATTCTCTTTTCTCCCAGCCTTGAAATCAACCAGTTTCTTGAAAATTTCATCGGATGTCTGTCCGATCAGTTTAGGTCCCATCATCGGTTTTCCATTCTGGAAACCTGAACCGTTCACCCCGTGACATGATGCACATTTACTTTTATAGGCCTGACTGACTTCGAATGCTCCGGCATTACCTGCTTTGTCTCTCAACGCACTCAGCTTGTCATTTTCTTTCTGTCTGTCATCTTTCTCTTGTACCGCTGCACTTTTGGCATTGCTCCTGTCTCCCATATCGGCGATCACTTTTCCATGTTCTCCACCATTATAGGCACCCCCTTTGGAAGCAACCCATCCTCCAACAGCAATGACCAGAAGTACTAAAATACCTACGATTGCATTTTTCATTACTTTGTCTCCCTCATGTTTTGAATTTCTTTGTTGAATGCATAGATCTCATCTGCAAGTGTACGGATCTCTTCATCACTCATCTGCTTGATTAGATCATTCATCAACGGATTTGATTTCTTTCCGCTCTTAAAATCAGCGATCTTGTTATAGATATAGTCCGAATCGCGTGAAAGCAGTGAAGGTCCTATGATCCCGTTGGCATAATCATCATGACAGGCAGAGCATTTAACTCTGAATGTCAGGCTTAATTTTTGTACGAGCATTGAGATCTGTACTTTTTCATAGGGACTTCGTATATGTATATTGGCATCTACTGTCGTACGTGGTTTGGTCCGTACCGAAGCATCTTTATTGGCTGGCCTTGCATTGGGATCATATTCGCTTTTGATATTATAGTCATAGTAATAGGATTTGCTCTGTTTTTTATCTTCACTTTTTGTTTTGACTTTGATCTCTTGTGCATTTTCATTGGTGATGACTTCTATTTTAGATGCCTGCACTGCTTCACTTTCTGCTTTTGAAGTCTCTTTTTTCTTCTCTTCTCCGCATCCTGTCATCAAAACAAACAGGGCTGCGCCCGTAGTCAAGACCTGGAATTTCTTATGTATCATTTTCATCTTTTTCCCTAACTTTTATAAAATTGTTCATACGTAACTCTTGGTTTGACAACGATCGATGGAACAGAGGTGGGACATACTTCCTGGCAGGCACCGCAACCTATGCAGCCCTCATAGATCTCAGGTCTGCGCCCGCCTTTACTGTCAGGTACCATTGCAATGGCACTCAAAGGATTCGGAACAGGACAGATATCTGCACAAAGTGTACAGGGTTTCCCTTCATACTGATCGAATTTCTCAAGTAATTTCATTTCCAGTTCAGTGACATTTCTCGTATGGTCGATAAAATTGTGCATCTTGTCATTATAGCCTTTTGGAACCGGTTCCTGTGTAACACCCAAACAGGTATCCGGGAACTCCAGTACGGCTATTCCCATTTGAATATCTTCTGCTTTCTCTGTCGCGTGATCCAGGGCACCGCTCGGACAGGCAAGTACACAAGGCACTGCATTACAGGCATAACATCCTCTCTCATTCGCATCGATATACGGTGTTCCTATGCCATGTCCGTGTCCAATATCGGCAAGCTTGATAGAGTGGTAAGGGCAGACCTGAAGACACTGTCCGCATTTGATACAGAGTGCCAAAAACTCTCTTTCCGGTACTGCTCCGGGAGGACGAAGTCTGTTCTCCGCTTTAACTGCCATCGGTGCGACAAAAAATCCACCTGCCAACACAGCACCCAACACACCCAAGGTCGAGTATTTAATGAACTCTCGTCTGTCTGTTTCGATCTTTGCCATGCATTATCCTTTCATACTGTTATGTTCTATTTTTACTTTAGGTTCAAGGTCTTCCATCAAGAACAGGGGCTTGGTGAAAGGAGCCAATTTTGCCAGGAAATTCAACAGCGATATTACCGGTGAAGCATAAAAAAACTTGACATCCGGATTATAGACCCAAAGCTGATCAGCATACTGATATACCTTATGTGGGGTATCTCCGATGTTGTCTCCATCACTGTCAAAACCTTCATACTTGTCCCAATAGTTCCTTGCGATCTTATTGGCATTGGTCTTGCTGCCTCTGCTGTCATTGACAATATCTTCAATATTCCCAAGGATCGTATTGTCTTTGATGATATTATTCTCACTTAGAGAGTGAAAATGCATTGCCTCCGCATTGTAAATGATCTGGTTACCCTCGATCCAGTTATGGGTATCCGGTTCAAAAGGTGACCTGTCAATATACAGTCCCTGTGCATTGTAAAGCACCGTATTGTTGATCAGTTTAAAATTGGAAACATCTTTCAAACCTATCCCCATCCCTGTAGCTCCCTGGGAACTCTTTATCACATTGCCTTCAGCAATGGTGTCTTGCGAATACATAAAGAAGATCCCCACTGAATTATACTGATAGTGGTTGTTCTTCACCAGATTTTTTCCGGCATACATAAAATGCAGAGAGTAACGGCAGTATTCACCGCTGTTCTCGACAATTTCATTTCCGTGCGAATACCATACCACCATATCACGGGATCTTACCAGTGCATTCTTTTTAATGATATTGTCATTGCTGTACCACAGTCTCAAGCCGTCACCGCGTAGACCAAGATCAAAATCCTTGGAAGTGATCCTGTTATTTGAAACGATGGAATTTTTGACCATTTGCATATCGATACCGAAAAGACAATCCTCGATCACACAATCAGAGATCTCACACTGAGATCCTTCCATCAGTTTGATCGCAGCATCCAGGTTTTCATGACGATCTCCGGAACCTACGATCTTGAGATTCTTCAAAGTAATAAAGGATCCCTTGGCTGTGATCACTGTCCCTTTGCCTTCACCGTCAATAACCACACCCTCCTCTTTACCAACAATGGTAATAGGTTTGTTAATGACAATACTGCCTTTATATACCCCTGCGGGTAATTTCAGTATAGAACCGCTTGGTGCTTTGTCAATGGCATCCTGAAGTACGGAGGAAGAGAACAGGGAAAAAGGAGCAAAAAATATAAACATCAATACAGATACTTGTCTGAACTTCTGTATAAACATATTTTCTCCTTTTTTCCTCACCGTTTAGGCCTTCTATTTATTTTCTGTTTCTTTCATTGCTTTTTGTTTTGCAAAGAATGCAAGCAGACTCAGCAAAGAGATCGCAACCAGCAGATAAAATCCGATCGTCGGATAGGAGTGCGTGGTGAACTGCGCGATCTTTCCGTCACCAAATACCGTCGGCATGAACGGTTTGATCTTGAAGGCACCCCAGTCATGCAGATTGTGCCCGAACCAGTAAAGCCAATAGGAGTAATCCATAATGAACAGTATAGGCAGTGCAACCGGGATCAACATTAAATAGTTCAATATTTTCGAGTCATAGGCAATGAACAGGATCATGATCAGGGTCAAGAGTAAAAGTGCATACGGTCCGATAGCACGTTCAAAATGACCACCCACCCACATAGGGTCCATCCCTACATAGTGGTTGATCGTATTCATTTCATGTACTTCACCGCTATATCCGTCAAAATGAAAAAAGACCGGGATACCTTCAGGGAAGGCCTCTTTCGGATAGTTCGGTGCTTCAAGTGAAACAGCCCAGATAGGCATCGAAGCAACACCGATCTCGGCAGACTCTTTTATCATCTCCTCAAGGTTATTGTGTGCTTCTTTGGGAGTACTGACACTTTTGTATCGTCCCTGATTATAAAGGTTCCATACTTTTACCGCTATTGGCGAGATCTCGTCGATCTTGCCCTCATCAATTTTATTTAATGTTCCGTGAAAAGTCACCATGGGAAAGGTAAAGGCAACTGTTAAAATAATCAAAGCCAACCCGGCAAATATTTTTGCCTTAGTAAAACTTGGATGCATAGTTTCTCCTTAATCGTATAAACTTCAAAGATTATATCCAAAGCGTATAAAAAATTAGTTGACACTAATCAATAAAAAGTAGAAGTTATAAAAATGTTAAGTTTAGATTATATTTAAGGAAGGTTTTGAGGTCTGTTTAGTGTAGTGTATCAAAGGCATAAATGCCTTTGATACTGTATGCTAGAAGAGGTTAGCGTTTTCGTCAACCCATTTGAAGTATTCAATAAGATCTTTGATCTCTTCATCACTCATATGCTGGTTAGGCATTTTAAGATTGAAGTAATCGATCATACCTTTTACATATGGATCATCATACATTTTTGCCGGATCTTTAATAAAGTTAGCAACCCATTTCTCAGCGTTTTCATGTCTTTGGAGTACACCTGTCAAGTCTGGACCTGAAGATACTTTACCTACAACGTGACATCCTGAACAACCACCTTCATCAAAGGCTCTTGCACCACGCTCAGCAGCTTCAGATTTCTTAGTAGCGATCAAGCTTACCAAAGTATCTTTCGCTCTGATTCCAACATCTGCCGTTTTAACCATAAGCTGCCAGAT
>CAZCBU010000167.1:0-4913 GCA_964496995.1 uncultured Sulfurovum sp. | reverse complement strand
ATTTCAGTGCCAGTTCATGGCCTATCCATTCACGTGCATGCACAGAACCGGTAAAAAGCATTGCCGGTTTTTCATCTGCTGTTTCAACGTTTTTGGATATTTTAGCAAGGACAATGTCTCTGCCCTCATAGGTAGTACCGATCTTAATGATCTCAATAAGATCCGGATAGGTTTTTTCCATCTTATAAAGAAAGTCCAAAATTTCCTGATAAGAAATATATTGTTTTTTCATATTTTATTATTCACTTTAAAATGTATTTTGTTCTATTTCAATTTATTTTTAAAATCTTCCCACTCTTTTACAAGTTTTTTCATAAATTTTTTCTTAAACCATGATACTTCTTCCATGATCTTTTCCGGTGCGGTCTCTAATGCATGTACCAATTCTGCTGTATCGAATTTTTCCATGATCGAAGCAGCTTTTTTCTTACCGATACCCTCTACCGATGTCAAAAGTTTTTCTACTTTCTTTTCAGTCAATACAATGATGTCTTCCTGTGCTTCACTCTCTTCCGTTTCATCCAGTGAAGGATGCGGATTGCTCTGAGCGTGTACTTTTCTTACTGTTTTTCCATAGTTGTCCTGAAAATTCCATTTTTCACTCGGCCACTCTTCTTTTGTTCTGTCTTCTGTCAAAAGCATTGGGTAGAGTTCATCCATTTCATGCAGATACATTTCACCCTCTTCTGTCTCTCTTACTTTTTTATCGAGGAAATAGGCACCGTCATATGAAGGCGTGTATTTACCAAAAGTAATGTAACGAAGTGTTCTAAGTACAGAAGGATCCATTTTACCAAGCTCTTCCCAGTTGTAAAGAGGAATATTCGGCTTAGGGAATCTACCGTTAGAGAATTTCCACATCAAGTACTGACCGATCCAGTCTCTAATGTATGGGAAAGCAGCAAAAGCAGTTGCACATTCCAAAATACGGAATTTACCATCTTTACCTACGGCTACATCACAGGCCCAGTACTCAGCATTTGCGTCTTTCGAGACTTTTACTGCAAGGTCAAGCAACTCTTTAGGCACGTTCATATAATCCATCTCTCCACCCTGAGAAGTATTGGTCAACCACTCACCCTCCGGTGCTCTTCGCCAGAATGCACAAACCGGTTTGTGACCGATGAGCATGACACGGACATCAGCTTCCATCGGTACAAAATCCTGCATATAGACCGGATGGTATTTTTTCTGCGCAAGCAGATTGTGTGCTTCCTGTGCCGAATCTACCTTATGTACAAAGTACCCTCCGTAGTTAGACGGTCCGTAAGACTTTTTGATGATCTTTGGGAATTTAGTCTCATCAATGAATTTATCTGCTTTACTCTTATCGTAAAAGATATATGTTTTAGGAATAGGTATATCATATTTCCAGGCAAAACGTGTCACATTCTCCTTGGACTTGTTGGAGAACTGTGTATCCAATGAAGGAATGAACTGTACATTCGGAAGTTCTCTTGCAATCTCTCTGAACGTTTCATAGGCAGTGGCAGGGATATTCCCGATCAAAATGTCGATCTTCTTGCGCTTGACCTCTTTGATGAAACGTGCTTTGTCATTTTTCCAGTGGTAGGTTACCGTTTCGATCTTGTCCGGCCAGCCTTTGAAGTTCGACTTGTCAAAAAATCTCAATACATAATCAAGATACAACATTCCCAGTTTTGGTAATTTTTCTTTATTTTTCTTTTTTGCCATTTTTATTTCCTATTCATTTATTTTTTGGTTTTTTTGTCTATTAGATCTACGATCAGATCGATCTTTTTATCATTGAGGTTAAGCCCCTCTTTTTCCTGTTCAGGTGTTGCAAATGCCGGGATCCCGTTCACTTCAAGTACTACATACTCTTCTCTTTCCATATCATAGATAATATCTACACCGGCAATATCGATCTTGCAAACCTCTGCTGCTCTCTTTGCCAGGTCAACAACATCATCATTGGCTTCCCGCATAAAAACAGATCCACCAGAAGTAATGTTGGTTCTCCAGTCCGTACCGCTTGCCTTACGTCCGTAACATGAAACGAACTCACCATCTACAATATCAACCCTGAAGTCGGTATTGTCATATTTTAAAAACTTTTCGACATAGAAAAACCTTAGGTCCATCTGGTTCAAGAATGGAAGCAATGTATCAAGTGTGGCTTCATTCTCGATCTTGGTAAGTCCCAATCCTCCCCATCCGTCTGTTGGTTTATAGACCATCTTATCCCACTCTTTGATGATCGCTTTAAGGATACTCACATCATCACGATGACAAAGCTGAAAGTCCGGTGTTGCTACACCATTGTTTTGCAAAAGGAATGAAGTTTGAAATTTGTCTTCGGTCAGAGCAAATGATTCATACGAATTGATCATTGGCATAATGCGGTTCATCGCCTGGTAAAGAAAGACCTGATACTGTGTCTGTTCCCCGGCATTGTAAGAGAAGAAGAGGTCCAATTCATCAGATCTTACATTATTGTTATAAATATGACCATTTCTAGCAACCGCATTTCTGGGGTTCATACCCGTAATTGTGGTAATATCACGTTCACGGAGTTTCCTGACAATTTTCTCTTCTATAATGTCACCGCCGCCATTTTGATACATCCACATACCGATTTTTCTAGACATAGTGTTTCCTTTTGAATATTTAAAGTGATATTTTACCATATTTGACTAAAATATAGGTCAAAATTAAGATAATCATATTACAGCATATTATAAAAATGTTATTATTTTGTAATTAAAAAAAGGTAGACCATGTCAAACATAGATTTTTCGGAACTTCAAAGTATTATAGAGATCAACTCCTGGACCAAGAACAAAGAAGGTGTAGACAAGAACGGAGAGATCTTTGCCTACTGGCTGGAAGAGCTTGGTTATACCCTCACCCGTTATCCAAGAGAAAAGATCGGTGACCATCTGCATCTTATTTCTCCACACAAAGAGGGAAAAAAACTTCTGCTGCTTGGACACCTGGATACCGTTTTCCCTCCCGATACTTTTGAAGATTTCAAAGAAGATGATAATTGGATCTACGGCCCGGGTGTCTGTGACATGAAAGGTGGCAACTATGTCGCACTGCAGGCACTGAGAAATGTCTATGAAAAATTTGGAGAGATCCACAACATTGACTTTCTTCTTGTCAGCGATGAAGAAACAGGCAGTGATGACTCTAAACATCTCTCTGCAAAACTTGCACATGATTATGACTATTGTATGGTCTTTGAAGCAGCGGGTCTTCACAATGAAGTGGTCACAGGAAGAAAAGGTGTCGGTACTTTTTTCATAGATATCGAGGGAGTTGCCGCGCATGCCGGAAACCACTATGCCAATGGGGTAGATGCCAACCTTGAAGCCGCACATAAACTCATACAGCTTGTAGCGCTGACAGATCTGGAGAAAGAAACGACCGTCAATGCTGGAAAAATTGAAGGCGGTATCGGTGCGAATACCATATCTCCCCATGCACGCCTGACATTTGAACTGCGCTACACGCATACACGTGAAAGGGACAGAGTTCTGAAAGCGGTGGATGAGATCGTGGCATGTTCCCATGTAGAAGGTACTGAATCTACTCTTTCAGGTGGCATACAGAGAGACGTAATGCAGCCCTCTCCTCTACAAATGACCTTTATTGACAACATCAATGACCTTTGTAATATTATGCTTCCGACGGAACAAAGAGGCGGTGTAAGCGATGCGAATATCATCTCTTCTCAGGGAGTGGCAACACTTGACGGCTGGGGACCCTACGGTGACGGTGACCATACCATACATGAAAGGGCATCCAAAAAAAGCTTTTCTGAAAGAATCGACCTGGTCACAGAGATATTTGAACACTTTCTGGAAGGTAAGATCTGATCTGATCATCTCTGTTCCTGCAAAGACAAGACATCTCTTGTCTCTACAGTACGCACGACAATATTAACACCGCTTCCACATTAACGTAACTTCTATATTAACGCAACTTCTCTGTCAACTCTTTATATTTCTGTTCCAGTTGAATATTTTCAAAAGGAACAAGGTTAGGCACCTGTATCTTGCTGACCTCGTCAAACATACTCTGACTCTCATTTATGAGGTCGAAAAGATCTGCTGAGAGCATTACTGTGGCATAGGTATTTTTAGAAAGTTTTAAATTCTCTTTTGCGATCTTCTGGGCTTCCAGCATATTGTTTCGTGATGCGATGATATCCTGTTTGTAGAGTTTGGCGACTTTGTTCGTCAAAGCCTGTGCCTCCAGGTTGCTGGCATATATAGACCTTCTTCGTACATCTTCTTCCAGTCCCTTGAGTCTGGCTGTATTTTCCATCATTTGAGCAGAGTCTGTGATCATTTTGTCTATTTTCGGAATATATACATTATTGCATTTGTCAATGTATTTTTGCTGTATATAAACTACCAGTTCAAGCAGTACCTGATGCATTCCGTAGTACTTCTTTGCCTGTGTCAGTTCCTCTTTGCTTGCTTTCATCAATGCAAGGATCTGATTGGTCACATGCTTAAGCGTCTCCATTACCAAAGAGATCTGTATAATATCATCTCCGTCAACACGGGTAAGCAATACATCGATCTGCTCAGCACTCAGGTTGACACCGATATCAGAAAAATTCTTTTTCAAATTATCTTTAATGATACGGATTTCATTTTCAAGAATAATATTCTCTTTCTGTGTCTCTTCTATTTTACTGTCATACCCGGACCTGGTTGTATAGATCGCACTTTTTTTAGGCGCACCGACCCGCTTCTCCCGGTATTTTAGAATATCGGATTTATTCTCAGAGATCTTTTTTTTGAGTTTTTCCATCTTCGTTTTATAGATCAGCAGATCATCTTCTATGAGTCCGTTGACGATCATTTCAAATAGTTTGTTGATATCTTCCTGTACATCTTCTTTGTCTGTACCGATCCAGGCCGATTCGGGAGCGT
>CAZCBU010000166.1:0-7937 GCA_964496995.1 uncultured Sulfurovum sp. | reverse complement strand
ATGTTTATTTTTTATAGAGAAAGCAGGCTTTACATGTTTTTCCAAACTTTCATGTAAAGCGCCATCTTTAGTAGAGTGGTAGGGTTCATCAAACTCTTTGGAGTAGAGCGTATTGGTACCGTCTTCACAGAGGATGATCTCTTTTTGAGGTCTTAAATTTTCATTATACATCTGAATATTCACACTACTTTTATAAGGGCAAGGCATACCTTACCCCTACATTCCAATTTCATCCAACTCTTTAAAGGCAAAAGCAGAGACCACTTCTTCTATGGTCTCTTCCTGACGTCTTACAAGACACATCATACCTTCTTCCATAAAATCCATATAGTTTTCAAATTTATTTTCCAGAACGACAAAATCTATCCAGTCAATCCCGAAAGCTGTTCTGTCTTCTGAGAACTGTACGGTTTCTGCTTTTCCGTCTTCAAACGTTACAAGTGCCCATGTTTTCATATCTGCCTGTGTTGTGATCTTGCTCGCCAGACCATTGTCACTGTCTACAGGAATTAAAATGTACATTTTACAAACCTTTTAGAATTTTTTTACTGAGTTTCAATGCTTCATTATCCATAATTCCGATCCCTCTGTCCAGTACAGTTTGTGCGATCTCTTTGGCTTCTTTGAGTGAATGCATTTTATACGTTCCACACTGATAAATATTCAACTCAGGAATATCTTTTTGTCTCTTTACTGCAAGTACATCTTTCATGGATGCTTTCCACGCTTTTGCTACTTTCTTCGCTGTAGGCGTTCCCAAAAGTGACATATAGAATCCTGTACGACACCCCATAGGTGAGAGGTCAATGATCTCCACTTTTTTAGAATTCAAATGGTCTCTCATGAATCCTGCGAAAAGATGCTCAAGCGTATGAATACCTTTTACAGATAACTTCTCTTTATTGGGTACACAAAAACGTAGATCGAATACGGTAATGTCGTCCCCACATGGTGTCTTCATGGTTTTGGCAACTCTCACTGCCGGAGCGATCATCTTTGTATGGTCTACTGTAAAACTGTCTAATAATGGCATGGGTATTTCCTTAAAATATATATTTTTGATTATGCCATAAAATTGGGAATTAGAAATTAGAAGTGAGAAGTTTTATAAAAATAAGGGATATTTCTTGTAAGTTTGTCGTAGATTTGGCCGATCGGTGTGAGTGGAGTAAGAGAGCTTACGTATAAGTAAGTGACCGAACGGAACGAAACCGATCGGTCAAAGATGCGATAAAATCGCAAGAAAGATTAGATTCTTGCTTCTTCGCGGCGCTGCAGCATTTCCCAATTCTTATCAATATCAGACTGGATCTTCTCAATGACATGCTTGTTCTCAGGTTTGAACAAGTGCTTATAACGCCCTTGCGCACCAAGATAGTCTTCTACTTTAAGAAGATTTTTCGGTCTATAAAGAATATTCAACTCATGTCCATCAATGATCTCATAGATCGGGAACATGAGTGTATCTGTTGCCAGGTCAGTAATAGCGATCGTATCTTTTGGATCAAATCTCCACTCTGTTGTACATGGTGAAACTGTATTGATGAAACATGGTCCCTCAGTCTCAAGTGCTTTCTGGAAACCTTTAGCCATAGACTTCCATTTGTTAGGTGCTAATTGTGCTACATATGGTGCACCATGTGCAGCCATAATGGAAACAATATCTTTTTTCTTCTCTTTCTTACCGTAAGAGTGTGTACCTGCCTGAGCAGTTGAAGTGGTTGCACCAATAGGTGTTGCAGATGATCTCTGTCCACCGGTATTTGCATAGTTTTCATTGTCAAGACAAATGTATGTGAAGTCATGACCTCTCTCCATTGCTCCTGAAAGCCACTGGAAACCGATATCAAATGTAGAACCGTCACCACCGAAGGCAACGAATTTAACCGGTGCATCATTGTCTTTAAGTGTACCTTTTTTCTTTCTTACTTTGTGCATGACTTCTGCACCAGTAACTGCTGTTGCAGCATTTTCAAAACCGATGTGGATCCAGGATGTATCCCATGATGTAAACGGATAAACCGCTGTAGATACTTCCAAACATCCTGTGTTTGATGAAATTACAAGGTTATCATCTGTACAGTTCATAAGCTCTCTAACGATCATAGAGTGCGCACAACCAGGGCAAAGAGTGTGTGCACCCTCAAATCGGTCATTGTTCGTTGAAAATTCTTTTAAGTTTTTTATTGATGTAATTGCCATAATTAACCTCTTTTTGTTTGGAAATATCCAAGGTGTGGACCTCTAAGTCCTGAGAATTGTTGGATATCTGTTGTAATATGTCCAGCATCAGCATGTGCTTTCTGCTCTCTAAAGATTCTTTTTGCTTCATCGATCGAGAAGTCACGTCCGCCAAGCCCGTAAATGAAGTTAGTAACAAGTGGTCTGCTTTCTGTTGTGTAAAGCGCTGCTGCTACTTCATTGTAGAATGCACCCATTGCTCCACCCGGAGATGATCTGTCTGTCACGGCCACTGCTTTAGCACCTTCCAATGCTTCTCTTACATCCTCAAAAGGGAAAGGTCTGAAACATCTGATAGCAACAACACCTGCTTTAAGTCCCTCTTCTTCTCTAAGCTGTTTTGCTGCAACTCTTGCAGTTTCAACTGTAGTACCAAGACCAACGATCACCACTTCTGCATCTTCCATATCGTAAGATTCAACTCTGTTGTATTTTCTACCTGTCAACTTGGCAAACTCTTCATACACTTCATCAATGATAGGACGAGAGTCCATCAACGCTTTATGCTGTTTCGCTTTATGCTCAAAGTGCCAGTCTTCTTCTGTCTGTGCACCGTATGTTACCGGTCTAGAGAAGTCAAGCATATCATCTACAGGATCAATTTCACCTACAAAGTTGATCGCTGCTTCATCTGTCAACGGATAAACATTCTGTGCTGTGTGTGAAGTGATAAAACCATCCTGGTGAACCATTACCGGAAGTCTTACATCATGGTTTTCAGCGATCTTGAATGCACACAGTGCCAGGTCATACGCTTCCTGTGCATTAAATGCACCCATTTGGATCCAACCTGAATCACGTCCCAAATACATATCTGCATGGTCACCACGTACGTTAAGCGGAGAAGCCAATGCTCTATTCACCACGTTAAGTACGATCGGAAGTCTCATACCGGATGCCTGGTAAAGTACCTCAGCCATCAAGGCAAAACCTTGTGAAGATGTCGCTGTCGATACACGGCCACCGGATGCAGAAGCACCGATACATCCTGACATTGCTGCATGCTCAGACTCAACCATAACGAACTCACCGTCAATATAACCGTTAGCTACATATGAACCATAGTTTTCAACGATAGGTGTTGAAGGGGTAATAGGATACGCCACAACAACATCAACCTGTGCTTGTCTTAGTGCCTGAGAAGCGGCAAAGTTACCATCCCAAACTTCTCTTTCATTTAAATCATATTTTACTGCCATAATGGTCCCTTACTTTTCTTTTTTCTTTTTTTCTGGCCACTGAGACAAGGCTGTCTCTAGGTCTTCATTTTCGCCAAACATTAAAAGTGATTTTGGATTTGTAGGACATACTTCCGAACAAACTTCACACCCTTTACAGTGATCATAATCAATCCCCAACATTTGTTTATCTCTTGATATAATAGATGAATCCGGACACCATACCCAACAGTTTTGACAGTCAATACAGACATCAATGTTAAATACAGGTTTTTTTACTCTCCAGGAAGCCACAGTAGCGGTATAAGAGTTATAGTGCGAGTAGTCTCTCTCTTCTGCTTTTAACTTCACGATCTCACTTGCATCTCCTTCAAATGAAGGAAGCACGGATCCTTGTGTAACTTCATCCCAACCAACTAGATCCTGACCTGCTTCTAATTGATAAAGACCACGGTTTTCGTTTGCTTTTAATTTTAAATCTTGCATTCTTTTTCCTCTTTACTTAACTTCGTTGTATGCTCTGGTAATTGCTTCCATGTTCGCATCAATGATCTTTTGTGGGAACTTTTGAAGTACTCTTTTCATATTTTCCAAGAAATAATCCAGTTCAAACATACCGGAGATCTTTACAAATGCACCAAGCATTGGTGAGTTTGGCATAGATCTTCCAATGGTATCTAAAGAGATCTCAATACAGTCGACCACATAGACTCTGTCTGCTTTGTCAGCAAGTGCGGGAATAGCTGCGATCAACTCTTCTTTGCTCAAGTGTGTTGTAATAATATATTTTGTACTCTCTTTGTCATTCATCGTAATATCATCAGTCATTGCCAATGCAGGGTCGATGACCAAGACAAAGTCAGGGTACATGAATTTTGCATGATTGAAGATCTGTTCATCTGAGATTCTGTTATAGGCTCTCAGTGCAGCCCCTCTTTTTGCAGAACCATATAGTGCAAAAGCCTGAACTTCTTTACCTGTTGTCGCAACAACATCCCCTAGACCTTTAGCACCTGATACGGCACCCTGACCAGCACGGCTGTGCCATCTAATTTCTGTCATGATTTCTCCTATTATTGATAGTAAATAATTTTCCTATTGTAATGTCCCCACTCTTAAAGCATGTTGAAATAATAATATTTTTAAGTCTATGCTATAGCTTTGCTATGAATGTAACTGCATCCAATGCATTTTCAAAAATATTATCGGTACAACTCTCCAGAGATTCAAAGCTACCGTAACCACAGGTAAGCCCTACACAATCGATCTTGGCTGCTTTTGCCGCCAACATGTCCATCTGGGTATCACCGATCATCCAGATATCGGTTGTAACACAAGGTAACCTCGACAACGCTTTGTGTATCGGCTCGGGATCAGGTTTGGGATGTGTCACATCTTCTCTGCCTATGAGTACGTCAAAGTAGTGCATCAACCCCATGTGTTCAAGAAGCTCTATGGAGTATTTTGCCGTTTTTGTCGTCACCACACCCAGTACAGCATGCCGGGATGCCAGTTCTACTGCCTCCCTTGCCTCGTCCAGTAAAACAGTCTTTGCACAGGAGATCTTTCTGTAATGTTCTTTATAGGCAGCAACATGATCCCAGATGTTCTCTTCTTCTACACCCAAAGTAGCGAACATCATATCCAGAGGATGTCCGATCTCTGCTTTGATACGTGTATCAGAAGGGATATCCCCTCCAAAGCGTTGAAAAGCATAAGCAAAACTTTCCAGTATCGCTTCGGTTGAATCTATCAGTGTACCGTCCAGGTCGAACAATATTATTTTTTCCATATCTCTTTCTTTAAATATAATTTCGGTGCAGATGCCAACAGTTTTTTTGTATAGCTGTGTTGAGGGGCATACATCACATCTTCCACGAGTCCCTGCTCTACGATCTTTCCCTCTTTCATCACCGCCACTTCATCTGCAACAGTGGCGATAATGGAAAGGTCATGTGTGATGAACAGATAGGATACACCTGTTTCATCCTGAAGTTTCTTTAACAGTTTTAAGACTTGCACACGTACTGAAACATCCAGTGCAGAGGTCGGTTCATCACAGACAATGAGTTCCGGTTTCACTGCCAATGCCCTTGCGATCCCGATACGCTGTCTCTGGCCTCCTGAAAATTCATGTGGATACCTGTCAATATAGCCTTCATCCAGATCCACCTTTACAAGCAGATCTTTTATATAAGTGTCCTGCTCGCTTCGCTTACCTGGCCCCACTCCCAGACTTACCATTCCTTCACGTATGATCTCCCCAATGGTCATACGGGGATTCAAAGCAGAGAAAGGATCTTGAAATACCACCTGTATCTTCTGTCGGTAAGGCTTCAGACGCTCTTCTTTTAAAACAACAAGATCCTGATCTTCGAACTTTACACTTCCGGAAGTCACCGGCACCAAAGAAAGTATGGCTTTGCCTATGGTGCTTTTCCCGGAACCGGACTCTCCGACCAGTGCCAGAGTTTTTCCTCTGGGAATAGAAAAACTCACACCATCAACCGCCTGTACATACCCGACTGTTCTTTGGAATATTCCTTTTTTAACAGGAAAATATACTTTTAAATTCTCTACTTCAAGAAGAGTATCCTTGCCTATTTCTTTGGATCGTTCCTCTTTTCCTGCCATTGCATCCCGAAGCAAAGCCTGGGTATAGGGATGTTCAGGGTTTTCAAAAAATACTTTGCGCTCTGCCTGCTCCAGTATTTCACCCTCTTTCATTACCGCAATACGGTCAGCCATCTGCGAAACCACGGCCATATCATGCGTGATAAAAAGAATACTCAGCCCCCGTGCATCTCTAATGCTCTTTAGCAGTTCCAGCACCTGTGCCTGGATCGTTACATCCAATGCTGTCGTTGGTTCATCCGCAATGAGCAAAGCCGGTTCACAGGCCAAGGCCATAGCGATCATCACTCTCTGTTTCTGTCCGCCTGAAAGCTGATGGGGATACCAGCTGTAACGTGTTTCGGGATCTTTCAGTGCCACTTCTTTGAAAAGGGAGATCACTTTTGCTTTGACCGCCTCTTTTTTCAATCCTAAATGGATCCTGATCACTTCAGCAACCTGTTCCCCCACAGTCATGACAGGGTTGAGTGCAGACATGGGCTCCTGAAAGATCATCGCAATGGACTTTCCGCGTATCTTCTGCATCTCATACTCAGGCAGCGCAAAAAGGGACTTTTCTTTTAAGAAAATATCCCCGGACGCAACTGAGATCACTTCAGGGAGCAGACGCATGATCGCCAGAGAGGTCAGTGATTTACCTGAACCGGACTCTCCCACCAAAGCAAAGATCTCGCCCTCTTTTATGTCAAAACCCACCTTCTTTAAAAGTTGATCTTCTCCTATAGCAAGACTCAGGTCTCGCACACTTAAAACAATACTCATACTTTATTCCTCGGGTCCAAGACCTTCTGAATTCTGTCTGAGAAGAGATTTGCAGCCAGTACAAGGATGAACATAAAGATAAAGGCAGAGAAGAGTGACCACCAGACCATAGGCTCTCTTGCCATTTCCAGTCTTGCCTGATTGATCATATTCCCCCAACTGTACATGGTCGGATCCACACCGACCCCTACATAAGAGAGTACTGCTTCAGCCAGAACAAGTCCGGAGAAATCCAACACGATAGAAATAAGGATGATATGCATCAGGTTGGGGATGATATGCCTGCGGATAATGGTCCATTTCCCTACACCAAAAGCTTTGGCTGCCGTAACGAACTCGATCTGTGAGATCTTCAACGTTTCGGCACGAAGCAGTCTGCAGAGACTTGTCCAGCTTGTCACCCCCAGGATAAGGATCAGGAACAATAGCCGAAGATCCGACCTCTCCAGAGTACTGGCAAACCAGTCCGGATTGTTATCCATCATCACCTGCATCACCAGTACCCCCGCAGCGATCAGCAAAACACCGGGAATAGAACTCAAAGTAGTGTAGAGATACTGGATCACATCATCCACCCATCCGCCAAAAAGTCCGGCACTCACTCCGAGGATGACGGCAACAGGCAGCATGATCAGCGTTGTCAGAATACCGATAAGCACACCGGTACGGATACTTTTAAAACTCTGGTAGAGTACATCCCCACCTACCTTGTCTGTTCCAAGGACATGATAAGAGAAAGAGAGGATGTAAAGCCAGGTGAACGTCATGATCAAAAACATCAGCGTCAAATAGGCTGTTCTCCAGGGCAGTGCAGTTTCTCCCCTGAAAACACGTTTTATCTCAATCACTGACGCATCTCTTTTTCTCCAGAAAATATGGATAAAGATCAAAAGCAGACTGATCATCAGTCCTATCAATAACGCCAGCAAAGAACTTTTAAGCATGTCATTGTCTTTGGAGACATGCTTTAAAGGAAGATACTCCTGTTGTGTAACACCCCTTTCATCCACGACAATGGATTTGGTATATTCGTGGGTAGCAAAAGGAGCAGAGTAGGTACGTTCCGTATGTTGGATATTATGAGAGAATACCATATCAAGCAGAGAAAGCATTTGTCCGTAT
>CAZCBU010000165.1:0-6581 GCA_964496995.1 uncultured Sulfurovum sp. | reverse complement strand
GAAAGGACAGCTAATGAAAAAGGTTGAAGCAGATACACTTGAGGAAGCGTATCAAGAGGCTGCGACACAATTAGCTTGTTCCATCACTGATCTTAACTGTGAAGTGATACAGCATCCTTCCAAAGGTTTTTTAGGTTTTTTGAAGAAAAAGGCCATCATTGTAGCGACCTGTAAAAATGAAACAGTACAAGATCAAACTGTTCAAAAAGTAGAAGCAGTGACCCTTCCTACAGAAGAAGAACAGGTTGCTGCTGAGATCCTGACGGTTGTCAAAGAAGAAGTCGTTCCGGTAGAAGAACCTCTGCAGGAGCAGAATATACCTGAAACGGATGCAGTGGTAGACAATTTCTTTGCTGTTGACCAGGAAGAGGAAGAAACGTTATTAGATGATGAGATACCGGAAGAAGAGAGTATTATCTATGATGAACTTGCTTTGCTTATTGAAGATCAGTTAAAAGAACTTCTGTCACACTCCTGTTTCGATATTGATATTGTGGAAGTAGATGTACGTGACAATACCGCACTGATATTCATAGATGGTGAAGATGCAGCACTTCTCATCGGGAAAGAGGGATACAGATACAATGCACTCTCTTATATGCTGTTCAACTGGTTACATACGAAGTATGAACTCTTCATTAAATTGGAAATTGCAGAATTTCTCACTTCCCAGCAGGAGATGATACGTAATTACATCAAACCGGTCATCGAGAATGTTGAAAAGAACGGAAAAGGCAAAACACGTTCACTTGACGGTATTCTTGTGCAGATAGCATTGGAGCAGCTGCGTGAAGCATTCCCCAATAAGTATGTGGCTGTTAAAACCGGCAGAGAAGGCAACAAGTTCGTTGTCGTGAACGAATTCAACAATAAGAGCCATGCATAAGGACTATATTGGAACGCTTATGGAACAAAGTCCCATAAACTACGTTAACACTGGGTTCTCTTCAACAGAGGGCTCACACAACTTGTTGTGTCAGGTGATAGAATTATGAATAATTCTATCGCTGCTATAGCCACAGCACATGGTGTCTCCTCTATCTCTATTATCAGAGTGAGTGGAGATGCATCACTTCAGATCGCTAAGAAACTTTCTCATTTAGAAACGATCAAACCGCGCTATGCACATTTAACATCACTTTATACAGACAAAGATGAGCTTATCGACCAGGCCATTATGATCTATTTTTCAGCACCTAACTCTTTTACAGGTGAAGAGATCGTGGAATTCCAGTGTCATGGAGGTATGATCGTAGCCCAGGAGATACTGGATACGGTCACCTCTTATGGTGTACGATTGGCAGAACCGGGTGAATTTTCAAAAAGAGCATTTTTAAACGGGAAAATTGATCTTACGGAAGCAGAGGCGATCTCCAAACTGATCGAAGCGAAATCTGTGGATGCAGCCAAGATACTAGCCAAACAGATGAAGGGTGAACTGAAACGATTTGTGGATGAGAGCAGGGATGCACTGTTAAGGTCTCTTGCCTATTCTGAAGTGATGATCGACTATGCCGAAGAGGATATTCCGGATGATATTATGCAGAGTATTGTAAGCCAGCTGGATGGACTGACAGAGAAGATAGAGAAGATCGTTGATGCCAGTTATCGGCGCCGCGGTTTGATAGAAGGTTTTAAGGTCGCGATCATTGGAAAACCCAATGTGGGAAAAAGTTCACTCTTGAATGCATTACTCTCTTATGAAAGGGCGATCGTCTCCGATATTGCCGGAACAACAAGGGATACCATAGAAGAACAGGTACGTATAGGGTCACATATCATCAGACTGGTCGATACTGCAGGTATCCGTGAATCTGAGGATACCATTGAAAAGATCGGTATAGAGAGATCTCTCTCTTCCGTGGAAGATGCCGATATCATCATAGCACTTTTTGACGGATCGGCAGATCTTGACAAAGAAGATGAAAAGATACTCTCTATGGTAAAAGAGATCGAAGATAAACACTGTATCGTTGCGATCAATAAAACAGATCTTGAAGCAAAACTGGACAGAACGCTTCTGGAAACATTCGATCCGGTAGAAGTGAGTGCCAAAAAAGGATTTGTGCGTTTAACGCAGAAGATCGAAACACTTTTGAACAGCATAGGGGAAGGAGAAGAATTGATGCTCATCTCCGCAAGGCAGATAGAAGCTGTCACCGTGGCAAAAAGATCGATCGCCGAGGCGAAAGAACCTCTTCTTCATGGAGAATTGGAGTTTTTCTCTTACCATCTCCAGGAAGCGGTCAAAGCCATCTCTTCCATTTCAAAACCGTATGACAGTGAAGAGATACTGGACAAGATGTTCGGTGAATTTTGTTTAGGAAAGTAAAAGAATGAATTTGAAAAGTCTTTTGGAAAGTGTTCAGAATATAGAAAACCTTGAACTGTATATCATTGTTTTTCTTATTGTATTCATTATCTGGTTCAGTTTGGATACAAAAAAATTCTATCACGGTGAAAAAAGAAAAATAAAAAACCTGCACCGCTTTGCCAGAGAGGGTGAAGCAGAAGCACAGAGTGAACTAGCTAAACGTTACCGGAAAGGCGAACAGGTTAAAAAAAATTGTGAGAATGCAGCATTTTGGTATCAGAAGGCTGCCTTTTCAGGTGATAAGGATGCCAAAGGCTATCTGGAAAAGTTTTTGGATAAACACAATCGTAAATGTTAATAGTGTATAATGCACTGATTTTGAAAATACCAGGAAAAACAAGGAATACTTTTTATGAAAAAAAATCTCTCTTTAATCGCAGTGCTTTTAGCCGGACTTTTTGTGCTTTCAGGCTGTGTATCCAATGATTATAGTTTGCCTCAGAGAAGCGGCAGCAGCGGATTCAGTACCTCAAGCCTCAATCCCTGGGCAGAACAGACAAGTACCGATGAAAGTGAGAACATCGATATCTCCGACCTTGATGAGAATATCACCGAATCAGAATTGGGTATGACAGAAGAGGTTGCAGAACAGAAGATGAAACGTATTCCTTTTCCAGTAGCAGAGTATAACCGTTATGCAGGAACAGGAAAAGGTACGATCAAAGGTACGATCTATGTCAAAAATGCCTATGGAGAAAAAATACTTGGATCTGGGACCCGCCTTTATCTAAATCCTGTTACCTCTTATTCGAACCAATGGTATACTGAAAGTTATATTGGTGGCAAGAAGATGGAGAAAGCAGATTCCCGTCTGTTCAATTATCTGAAATTTACAGCTTCGGACAGTAATGGTGCTTTCGCATTTTATGGTGTGCCAAGCGGAAGTTATTATCTTATCGGTACAGTGGAATGCGGTACCAAATGCGGATTTGATACACCAAAGAGTATCAGGATCGCGACAAGGGTTTCTGTGTCAGGAAATAATATCGTGGAACAGGACCTAAGCCGGTTCGTAGATTAAAATAAAAAGGATTGGACTTACCTTTGCGGGTAAGCTTTTTCCAAAGCCTTGTACAGTGCTTCAGGTGTGATGTCACTCTGCTCAGCTAAGATATTCTGCATGGTCACATTATCTTCTTCACCATTCCATATTTTGATGTAAGTTCCCTCTTTGTAACCATGATCCTGTCTGAACTGATTGAGAATGTTCTTTCCTATGTAGAGGGTATAGAGCTTGTCCAGATTCAAACCTGATTCTATGGCAACATCTATAAATGTCTCCAGCAACTCCTCTGTAGAGGCATCACAAAAGAGTGCTTTCATTAACGTTTCAGCCACCTGTATCTGTTCATAATAGTTTTTGCCTGAAGGTGTGATCTCTGCAGTGAAGTCATTAAAATTCGGAAGTGCCTGTATACGTTCTGCCAATGTTTCTATGGAACCCAGAGCTTTTATTTTATAGTCTTTAAGCCCCTGCGACATAATAAAGTGCCAGATATCTACCGCTTCTATCTGAATATTTGCATGATCAGGCTGTGCGTCAATATTCTTCCAGTGCTTCCATGGGTACGATTCTATAAGCTCGGCACATTCCAGATAGGTACAACGTTTCCAGTCTATGACTTTCCCGTTCTTGGTCATTCCGTTTTCCCAGCCTTCACCATTTGTGGCATCATTGAGTTGCTGTTGAAGTTTGAGCATTTGCAGTATTTTGTTCATAAAAAGCCTTACATTATTTTTTATTAATAGAGGTGTGTATTATACAAAAAATATGATTAACCGCAGGGTGTTGTACCCTTACAGGAGCAATTGTTATGGATCATTATTTAAATATTGTGTGAATGTGACATTTTATCTGTATTGAAATACTTTAGGTGTCGTGAGGGCACAACACCCTACAGCATCTTATTAGTACTTTTTAAGTAAAATATACTCCTTATTTTATCCCCTAAAAGGACACATACCATGTCACAACCAATCGAAGATCTAGATGAAGTTTTAAAGAATCATAAACTGAGTAAAGAAGAGTATGAAGATATTTTGCGTATATTGGACGGTCGTCACCCCAATATCGTTGAGATCGGTATCTTTTCCGCAATGTGGTCTGAACACTGTTCATATAAATCAAGTAAAAAATACTTGAACGGTTTTCCAACCAAAGCACCATGGGTTATTCAGGGACCGGGTGAAAATGCCGGTGTGATCGATATCGGTGACGGTATGGCTGCTGTCTTTAAGATGGAGAGTCATAATCACCCCTCATTCATTGAGCCTTTCCAGGGTGCTGCTACAGGTGTCGGCGGGATACTGAGAGATATCTTTACCATGGGTGCCAGACCGGTAGCCAACCTTAATGCTTTGCGTTTCGGTAAAGTAAGAGGAGACTCCGATACCAACAAATATCAGAGACACCTGGTTCGTGGTGTGGTTGACGGTATCGGTTCTTACGGTAACTGTATGGGGGTACCAACCATTGGTGGTGAAGTGAGTTTTGATGAATCTTACAACGGGAACATCCTTGTCAATGCCTTTTCTCTTGGGTTGGTGAAGTCTGATGAGATCTTCCTTGGTGTGGCTTCAGGTATGGGTAACCCGGTCATGTATGTGGGGTCTAAAACCGGACGTGACGGTCTTGGCGGTGCGGTGATGTCTTCTGATTCCTTTACGGAAGAGTCCAAATCGCTTCGTCCGACAGTTCAGGTGGGAGATCCGTTCACTGAAAAATTGCTTTTGGAAGCCTGTCTGGAACTTTTCAAAACAGATACGATCGTCGGTATTCAGGATATGGGTGCAGCAGGATTGACCTCTTCAGCCTTTGAAATGGCAGGTAAAACGGGTGCAGGACTCATTATGCACCTCGATAAAGTGCCGGCACGGGAAGAGGGGATGACACCGTATGACTTTATGCTTTCAGAGTCACAGGAACGTATGCTGATCTGTGCGAAAAAAGGCAGAGAGCAGGAGATCATCGATATTTTCGAAAAATGGGAACTTGATGTAGCCGTCATCGGTGAAGTGACAGATACAGAGCGAATGGAACTTTTCTGGCACGGAGAGCAGGTATGTGACATGCCTATCGCACCGGTAAGTGAAGAAGCACCGATCCTTGACAGACCAACTTCCAGACCAAAATATCTGGATGAAGTGAATGCAAGATCTGTAGAAGATTTTGCAAAAGTGAATGATCAGGAAGCCTATGAAAAACTTTTCACTTCTATTGAAACCGTAGACAAAGCATGGGTATACAATCAGTATGACTCCATGGTACAGACCAATACGACCAAAGCACCAGGCAGCCTTGATGCTTCCTGTATCCGTATCAAAGAGAACGGCAGAGCCTTGGCAATGTCTTCTGACTGTAACCCGCGTTACTGTTACATCGATCCTAAAAAAGGTGCGGCACTTGCGGTGGTCGAGTCCGGCAGGAACGTAGCGATGTCCGGTGCAAGACCACTCTCCATCACAGACTGTCTCAACTACGGTAACCCGGAAAACCCGGAAGTCATGTGGCAGTTCGCTGAAGGCTGTGAAGGGATCAAAGAGGCCTGCCTTGCACTCAATACACCGGTAGTTTCCGGAAATGTATCTTTGTATAACGAAACCAACGGTGTTTCTGTATTCCCTACACCTGCTATTGCCATGGTCGGACTGAATGATGACCAGAACAAAGTACTGCCTTCCTGTTTCCAGGAAGAGGGTTCACATATTGTGCTTCTCGGTGAGACAAAAGGTGAGTTTGGCGGTTCTCTTTATATCAAAGAGTTGTTCGGTGAAACTGCCGGTACACTGCCGACATTTGACTACAAAGCAGAGTTGGCACTTTGGGAGTTGGTCATTGAAGCGAACAAACAAGGTCTGCTTAAAGCAGCTAAAGATGTGAACCTTGGCGGTATTGCCATTGCCTTGTCTAAAATGGCAGCAGTTTCAGGTAAAGGGATCGTTGCAACGGTAGCTGTGAATGACAGCAAAGATATCTTTGACGAGTCACAGAGCCGTGCTTTGGTTGAAGTTGCCGCTTCAGATCTTGGAGCCTTTGAGAAGATGGCGAATGAGCTTGGTATTGCATCCGCAGTGCTTGGCGAAGTTGGCGGTGATGAAGTCATTGTCAATGATGTGCTGCTTCCTATGGAGAAAGTGAAGGATATTTATTTTAATACGTTTGCACGTATTATTGAGCAGGATCTATAGTTTTAGATTTTTGTTGTTG
>CAZCBU010000164.1:0-11171 GCA_964496995.1 uncultured Sulfurovum sp. | reverse complement strand
ACGTAACCGTATTGCACTGACAGGTCTGACTATGGCTGAGTACTTCCGTGACGAGATGGGTCTTGACGTTCTGATGTTCATCGACAACATCTTCCGTTTCGCGCAGTCTGGTTCAGAGATGTCAGCACTTCTTGGACGTATCCCTTCAGCGGTTGGTTATCAGCCGACACTTTCAAGTGAAATGGGTAAACTCCAGGAGCGTATTACCTCTACGACGAAAGGTTCCATTACTTCCGTTCAGGCGGTTTACGTACCTGCGGATGACCTGACTGACCCGGCACCTGCATCGGTATTTGCCCACCTTGATGCGACAACGGTTCTTAACAGATCGATTGCGGAAAAAGGTATCTACCCTGCGGTCGATCCACTTGATTCAACATCAAGAATGCTTGATCCGCAGATCATCGGTGAAGAGCACTACAATGTAGCACGTGGTGTCCAGCAGATCCTCCAGAAGTACAAAGACCTTCAGGATATCATTGCGATCCTCGGTATGGACGAGCTTTCCGAAGATGACAAACTTGTCGTTGAAAGAGCAAGAAAGATCGAAAAATATCTTTCACAGCCATTCCACGTTGCTGAAGTATTTACTGGTTCTCCAGGTGTATATGTTACACTTGAAGATACGATCGAAGGATTCAAAGGTCTTCTCGAAGGTAAATATGATGATATGAATGAAGCTGCGTTCTACATGGTAGGAAATATGGCTGAGGCTGTTGCGAAAAACGATAAGATCAACGCTAAGTAAGCTTAGTTCTTGTCTGACAAAGGATAATTATGGAACTAATGAAGCTTGAAATCGTCACACCGAGCGGTGTGATCTTCGACGATGAAGTAAAGCAGGTAAATTTACCTGGTTCAGAGGGTGAATTTGGTGTTTTGCCAAGACATGCCACTCTGGTATCTTTACTGGATACAGGTGTGATCGTTATCGAAAAGAAAGATGGATCCGAAGTAGCAGTTGCTATCAACTCCGGGTATGTCAAAGTAGATGAAGAAAAAACCACATGTATCGTAGATGGTGCAGTCGCTCTCTCAGGTGAGGGAAGTGATCTTGCAAAAGCACTCGAAAATGCAAAAGCACTCCTTAAAAGTGCAGAATCTTCTAATATTGCTATCGCAGCTGCGGTCAGCAAAGTAGAACAGATCGGAAAGTCTCTCTAATTTGGGCTCTCTGCTTAATTATTTCATAGACAGCAGTGCAATTACTATTTTTGTACTGCTTCTGCTTTCTGTTTATTTTATAGCCACTTTCTGGGTATTCATTGACAGATACTACATTATAAACACCCGTATCTCTTCAGAAGCAAGATCTCTCAAAGCACTCTATACAGGTCAGTCAAAATCAGTGGCCAGAGACTCACTTATTTTTACTTATCTGACACGTGTTGCTGTACCAAATAAAGCTATTTTGGAGGCGGCATCTTCTGATGCGATCAGAGTATCAACCAAAGGTCTTACCTGGCTTTCGATCATTGCTTCCACTTCGCCGTTCATCGGTCTTTTTGGAACGGTGATAGGTATTCTTGAGACATTCTCAAAGCTTGGTGCACAATCTTCCGCATCATTAAGTGTGGTTGCACCTGCTATTTCGGAAGCACTCATTGCTACGGCTGCAGGTATTGCTGTGGCGATCTTTGCCTATACTTTTCACCTTATTCTAAAACGCAAGGCGTATGAACTTTCATCGCTTCTTTCATCTCAATCCGAGGTAATACTTTCACAAGTAGATGAGGATCAGTAAATGTTCTCATGGGATGACAGTCCGGATCTGAATATTACACCTCTTGTAGATGTCATGCTGGTTCTCATGGCCATTCTGATGATCACTGCACCGACCATTACCTTTCAAGAGCAGATAGACCTTCCCCAGGGTTCCAAGACAGTTAAAGTTGAAAAACCAAAAACTCTTACGATACGCATGGATAAAAACCAAAAGATCTATCTCAATAAAGATACCTATGCTTTAGATACTTTTGCAGATGATTTCGTAAATCAGTCTGTGAAATTTGACAAAAATTCTGAAGTCTACATTCGTGCAGATGAACAGTTAAAATACAAAGATGTCATGTATCTTCTCAAATCTGTTAAAGCAGCAGGATTTGAAAAGGTGTCTCTGATCACATTATGATACATATTAAGCCTTCAAAACTCATACCGGGTGCAATGGCTATAGGTATTTACATTGTGGTACTGGGATTACTGATCTTCTATTTTAATACGCGTACAGAAGAAAAAGTCAAAAACTATGTTAAAAAAGATGAACATCGTATTCAAGTAGCACTTTCCTCTTCCAAACCAAAAAGTGTTACAAAGAAAAAAGAGAAAGCAAAACCCAAAAAGAAAGTACAGAAAAAAAGTACTCCAAAGCCCAAACCTTCCAAAAAAAAGAAAGTGATCAAAGAGAAGATCGTTAAGAAAAAACCTGTCAAAAAGAAAGTGGTTAAAAAGAAAAAGCCCAAAAAAAAGAATAATACCAAAGATCTTTTTGCCAATGTCAAAGCCCCTAAAAAGAAAAACATCATCAATGTGACAGATAAACCTGTCAAGGCCAAACCCAAACAGAATCTTATTAAAGTAACCGATAATCCTGTAAGTGCAAGTGAACGCATCAATAATTCTCTGAAAAATCAAAAAAACAAACAAAGCGGTGTTGAAAATGCATATCTGGCAAAAGTACAGAGTATGCTTGAAGGTTGGCCTGCACAGAGTGAATACGCCGGAGAAAAAGTAAAGGTTCTTCTCTTTATACGACCAAGTGGTTTTTTTGACTTCAAGATCAAGTCAGCTTCACGCAATCCAGATTTTAACAGAGGTCTCACAGAATACCTTGAACAGCTTCAGGAATTTGGTTTCGGACATCATAACGGTGGGAGAACTTACAATTTTGAAGCGGAATTCATTGCTAAAGAGTAAAATAATTGAATAGATCAATATGATAAGTTTCCACCTTTTTAAAGGTGGAATAGCTAAGAAATATGTAGATTATTCTGCTTCTATTGTTCTGTCATAAAGTTCCTGAACAGGGCGTTCATTGTCTACATAGTATTTTCTGAATGCTTCAATTTGATCTTTTGAAGCTTGAGCAGGTTGTTTAAGCAGATACCATTGAACATTTTCTGAACATGGAGGTGTAGTTAAAGAACCGACATAGTGGAAATAGTGCTGTGTATCTGCAGGAAGAAGGTCAGCAGGGTCTATACGGATCTCTTTGTCGATCCCGCTTAGAACATTGTCAAGTGCAGGGTTGTTCTTTCCTTCTTCGAAGAATACTGCAATCACAGCCAACTGTTTTGTTTTTGGGTTCTGGTGTACAAGGTGTGCTACCATGTCATAACGTTTTCCGTCAACTGTGTGCTCAGATTTTCCATGGAAGTGAAATTGAAGAAGTTTGAATGTTTCACCATGAAGTTCGATCGTTCCACCCTCTTTAGGAGTTACTTTGATCGAGTGACCATTGTCAATGACTTTGGCAGTGGTGTGGATATCTTCATGTAACTGTAGCTTATATTGGGCATTCAGTTGTACAGATTTTCCCGGTATGATGTTGATAGGTGACTGTGCATGACCCTTTGCACACGTCTTTGAAAACTCACCCCAGTGAGCCGGACCGTTTTGGCTGTAGTCCCAGTGTTTTTCATGTTTGGCACCTTCGTGGGATTCTGCAAATGCTACAGAACAAAGCAGTGATGCCGCTGTAGCAGCAATAAGTATTTTTCTCATTTCTCATTCCTTTTTTATTAGATGTAATTATTATAAATAAATAGGGTTAAATAGGATTTAAATTCATTTGTTTAAGCCGGTAAAGCACTATAAACCCAATAATACTCATCATCATTTTAAATTCAATGAGTTCTATTGATGGTTTATATCAATAGAACATGGCAGACATATACCCGACAACAGAGCTTTTGTCTCCACTGGCATCTGCAGAAGTCCTGTAGTCAAGAAGCTTTGAAGAAAGATGCAGTTTGTTCGCTGCGAGTATAAGGGCTTGAATACCAATGAGACCACAGGCTTCACATCCTTCTCTGAATTTTTCTATATCGAGTCCTTCAACTGCTTTTAGACAACTGTAGTCATGCTGTTTTGCGATCTCCAGAGTATGAAAATGGCTGAGGTCCGAAGAGATCACGACAAGATTGTCTCTGTTGTTCAGCAGAGCAAAAATAATATTTGCCAGACTTCTGACATCCATATCACTGTAGATAAGCTCGATCACTTTACTATCTTTGAAGTAGTGCTTTATAAAAGGCATCTGCACTTCAGTCGAGTGTTCTCGCTGATGTGCTTCAGGTTCAAATGAGATATTGAACTCTTTGGCAAGCGCAAAAAGGTAGGCACTGTCTATGGGGATGTCCCCACAGGGTGTCTCATAGTTTTCATAATAAGAGCCGGAAATTCCCCTGAAGTAGTGATGATGGCTCGGACCTATGACAATGATGCGTTTGGCTTTGGCTTTTTGTAAAAACCGGTATGCCATATTTGCAGTAAATCCGCTGTAAATATAACCGGCATGAGGTACGATGATCGCTCTGGGTACAATGTTTGAAATAGAATCCGGTATGTCAATTTTTTGAAATACTGCATTAAACCCTTCAATGGAATCTGAAATATCACGACAGGAGGCAGGATAGAATTGACCTGCTACAGCTGCTTTTCGTATAGGATCACTCATTATTTCTCCTTATATTTCTTAACATGATAAATGGATATCTCAGGGTGCTGGGACAAACAGTCAGAATTTAATCCTGCTTTTTGGCAGAGGCTTGTAAAAAAATCATCAAAGCGGGGCAACTGCTCCCATACCTGAGGCAGATAGGTTGCCTGATTGCCATTCAGTTTCAGGACCACACCGTCTTCGGGAGAATGGATCTTGCTTTTGAGATCATTAACATCTCTGTAGGAAAGCGGCTGTGGTTCAGTGAGTATGGAAACTTCTATTTTGATCTTTTGCAATTCATCAAGTGTCAGAGGCTGGAATCTGGGATCACGCAGAGCCGCAGACTGGGCATTGGAAATAATATCTTTATAAAGAGGCTGGTAAGCTTGCAGGGAACCGATACAGCCGCGCAGCTGTTCATTGGGTTCCTTATTGAGTGTGACAAAAGAGGCACCGTTCTCTTTAAGTTGAGGATACTCTTCCAATGCTTTTTGCAAGTCAAAATTTTCCGGCTGGTTCAAAGCAACTAAAATCGCCGCTTTGGCCAAACCGATCAATATTTCGTTCATAATTAACTCCTTACATACAAAGCTATATTACTATTTTAACATAATTTGAAAAAGGCAAATCTTTCTTATTGATATTAATTAATGAAGATTTCAACTGTGGATTGATACAATGTTCATTAAAAGAATAGGGAAATACCAATACACCTACAAGGACCGAATTTGCGATATATTTTATTTTTGCTGTTATCTCTGAACCTTTTTGCTGTGGATGCGACACTTCGCATCGAAACAGATGTTGAACATCGTACCAGGATAGCTCTGGAAGATGGATCTTCCACTGTGAACGATAAATTTTTCAGGATACTGCAGGCAGATCTGAAGATATCGGGACATTTTCTTACAGACAGTAATCACAACAGGGGAGAGTTTAATTCTAACTTTATTCCTCCTTCGCTCAAGAACAAAGAGTATGTCCTGAAATACAGTTTGACTCAAAATTCCGGGACAAAGCTCATTATACGTCTCTTGAAAGCTTCAAATGCTGCAGAAGTATTTAAAAAAAGCTATGCGATACCTACAACTGCCAAAGCGCCGTTCCTGGCACATAAAGCAATTTCAGATGTGAATAATGTTTTGAAATATCCGAGTATTGACTGGATCAACAGATATGTGATCTTTGCACGATATACTCAGCCGAAACAGAGTGAGATCATCCTGGCTGATTATACATTCAACTACCAGAAAGCCATTATTCGAGGAGGGTTGAATCTTTTCCCAAAATGGGCAGATGCCAAGCAGCAGAGTTTTTACTATACCTCGTATGCAGGAGTGATCCCAACACTCTACAGGCTCAATATCTATTCAGGGTCAAAAAGCAGGATCGCTTCATCTGAAGGAATGATCATCTGTTCGGATGTAAAGCACAACGGTTCAAAAATACTGGTAACGATGGCGCCCAATGCACAGCCGGATATTTATGAAATGTCATCTTCAGGAGGCAGTAAAAGACGCATTACTACCTTCAACGGGATAGATGTGAATGGTAAATATGTGGATAATGAGAACAGTATCGTATTTGTTTCGAACAGACTTGGATATGCCAATATCTTTAAAAAATCCATTGGTGACAGCGGTGTATCGCAAGTGGTATATCATGGACGTAACAATAATGCCGTTGATGCCTCCGGGAGTAAGATAGTCTATTCAAGCAGAGAAAGCCATAACAGTTTTGGCAATAACAGTTTCAATCTCTATTTGACATCGTCGAATGGTGCGTCGAGCAGACCGCTTACGACGACAGGTACGAACCAGTTTCCCCATTTTTCGACAGATGGTTCCGTGGTTCAGTATATTAAACACAGGGGAGGAAGCTCATCGATAGGGTATATTAACCTGAAAAGCAAACAGAGCCTTCTTTTCCCTCTAAGCGGAAGAAAAATACAATCGATAGACTGGTAAAAGTCTAAAAGGATATTTATGATAAAAAAACTATTTTTGCTTACATCAACACTTTCTTTGCTCCTGTTGACCGGCTGTGGACAGACGGTTCCAGAACTGGGAGCAGGCGGAAGCAGTAACATCACTGATGCTTCGGCAATTACAGGAGATGCTGTTTCAATCAATGAGAACAGCTATGGAAATGAATCAGGTCAGAACAGCAGCAGTGACGGATTTCAGAGTATTTATTTTGATTTTGGTGATTATGGTATCTCGTCAGGTATGCAAAATGCTGTCACACGCAATGTGACTATTGCAGGCAGTGCTTCCCGAAAGATAAAAATTGAAGGGAATTGTGATGAGTTCGGGACGGATGAATATAACTATGCCTTAGGTCTTAAAAGAGCCAAAGCGGTGAAAGATGCTTTGGTTTCACAAGGGGTGAACGGAAGTAAAATAGTGCTTGTGAGTTTTGGCGAAAGCAACCCTGTATGTACCAGTGCAACTGACAGTTGTTACGGAAAAAACAGAAGAGTTGATCTTCGTTTGATAAAGTAGGAGAAATATGTATTACACTATTGTTGCAAAAGCAGGATTGGCAGTTTTGCTGAGTACGGTACTGCTTCATGCAGAATATGGGGATTATTCCTATAATGACGATCCTCCGGCACATGCATATTATGAACCTCCAAAATCCATACCTGCCAAGCAGGTGATCATACAGAACAGAAAGACCATTACCGCACTGAAAAGAAGGGTCTCTGAACTGGAAGAGCGTATGGCCGGCTTGACATCATTGCTTGAAGGACAGAATGCAACGATCGCAGAGATGAAAATAGCGAATAGTATGGGTGCACAAAATCCTTCGGGTACCGACAATACAGCACTTATCAAAGAGTTGGGGGTGATGATCGACAAGATCAATGCGTCTTATGTAAGTAAAGAGGAGTTGCAGAAAATACTTGGCGGGAAAAAAATAGCAGTTTCCAAACCTACGGTGAAAAAACAGGAAACGAGTGAATCTTTGGAAGGGAAGTCTACGGCTAAAATATACAGCGAAGGGGTAAGGCTGTTTATCAAACAACGTTATGATGAAGCGGAAAAACGTTTTACGATCACCGATACCAAAGGGTATAAGCCCGCAGCATCAAACTATTATCTTGGTGAGATAGCTTACTATACAAAGAAGTATGAAGATGCGATATTCTTCTACAAAAAGAGTGTCAGCCTGTATGATCAGGCCAGTTATATCGATGTGTTGCTTCTACATACGGCAATATCACTTGAAAAGACTGGGGACAAAGCACAGGCAAAGACTTTCTATAAGAATATCATCGACAACTACCCGGATAAGAAGTCGGCAAAGATCGCAAAAGAGAAACTGAAGAAATTAAAGTAGAAGAGGGGCTTAGAGCTCTTTGGCTCTTTTGTATGCCTCTTCTATGGCATCCATGCAGGATGCTCTGACATTTCCCTCTTCAAGTGCTGCATAACCTGCAGCAGTTGTACCTCCGGGACTCATGACACCATCTTTTAACAGAGCAGGATGAACCTCCTGTATAAGTGTTCCGAATCCTGCAAAAAGACCTCTCATGACTGCCATGGCATCTTCTCTTTTGAGTCCCTGTTTTACTGCACCGTCAGCCAATGCTTCAGCAATAAGTGCCAGATAGGCAGGACCGGAACCAGCCAATGCAGTGGCAATGTCTATCTCTTTTTCAGAGTTCATCCAGAGTGTTGTTCCTACTGCACCCAAAAGTGATTCAGCCTCTTTCCTGAATTTCTCATCTCCTGCCAGAGTGGTCATGGAAGCACCAACAGAAGCTGCCAGATTTGGCATGGCTCTTACAACGGCTTTCGGTTTAAAATGTTTTTTAAGTTTTTCGACACTTGTACCGGCAAGTACAGAGATGAGCACCTTGGCTTTTCCTTTGAGTTTTTTACTTACCTCTTCTACATTGGCAGGTTTGACACACAATAACAGGGTTTTGTTCGAAACATCAAAATCATCAAGAAGATATTTGTCTATCTTGACTCCCAGTCTTTTTTCAAAAATATCAAGCTTTGCCATATCTCTTCCGACAACTTCAATATTGTATTTCTCTTTCAGTCCCTGGGCAATACTCAGTCCCATATTGCCGTTCCCTATAAATGTGATGGTTTGCATAGTCACTCTCTTGTAGTAAATTAGGTGAATTATACCATTATTAGGATATATCTGTTAAAATAAACGCAATTATTATTGAGGAACAAGCATTATGGAAACATTTTTACAAGAAGCAAAAGCTTCAAGCAGGGTACTTGCTTCATTAAGTGGTGCAGATAAAAATAGAATTTTACGTGAGATGGCAAAAGCGCTCAGGGTACATACCGAAGCAATAGTAAAAGCCAATGCACTCGATATGCAGGACGCAGAGAAAAATAACCTGACCTCCGCATTGAAAGACAGACTGCTTTTGGATGAAGGGCGTGTCGAGGGAATGGCCGTAGCTGTTGAAGAGATAGCTGCATTGAAGGAACCGGTAGGCCGTATACTTGACGGATGGGTCACAGAAGACGGACTGAAGATCGAAAAAGTCTCTGTGCCTATCGGGGTGATAGGGATCATTTTTGAATCCAGACCGAATGTAACTTCTGACACAGCCGCACTTTCATTCAAGAGTTCCAATGTCTGCGTACTTAAAGGCGGGAAAGAGGCACAGCATTCCAATGAAGCTATTGCTGCCGTTTTGCGGGGAGTATTGAAAGAAAATGATCTGCCGGAAGCACTGATCTCTTTGATACCTGATGCTTCACGTGAAGGCGTGGCCAAACTTATTAAAATGGACAAGTATGTCGATCTTATCGTACCGCGTGGTGGGGAAGGTTTGATCCGATATGTCTCTGACAATGCAACTGTTCCGGTGGTAAAACATGACAAAGGGCAGTGCCATACCTACATTGATGAAGATGCAAATGTCGAAAATGCGATCCGTATCGCCATTAATGCCAAAGTACAAAGACCCGGGGTCTGTAATGCCATGGAAACACTTTTGGTGGACCGCAGCATTGCTGATGAGGTCCTGCCGAAACTCAAAGAGGCTTTTGATGAAGCCCATACTGAACTCAAAGGGTGTAAAGAGACACAAAAAACGATCGATGTCTCTCTTGCAACAGAAGAAGATTTTGATACGGAATATTTGGCAAATATACTGAATATCAGAGTGGTTGAGGGAGTAGAGGGTGCCATAGGACATATTATCAGACACGGTTCAGGGCACTCTGAAGCGATCATTACCGAAAATATCACCACGGCAGAGAAATTTCTCAACGGTATTGATGCTGCCGCAGTGTATGTGAATGCTTCAACACGTTTTACAGACGGCGGTGCATTCGGTTTTGGAGCAGAAGTGGGTATCAGTACCAATAAACTGCATGCCAGAGGACCAATGGGTATCGAAGGATTGACGACCTATAAATTCAAGATCTACGGTTCCGGACAGATACGATAAAATGAACGTGGCATTTTTTGCATAAGATGTCTTATGTATGATGTGATCATTGCAGGTGCAGGCCCTGCCGGGGCAATGGCAGGGAAATACCTGGCTGCTTCAGGGAAGAGGGTCCTACTGCTTCAAAAAGATCTCTCTTTCAAAAAACCCTGTGGTGGCGGGTTGCGTATAGATGCTTTTGATGAATTTGATCTTGATACAAAAACGATACAATGCATTGTCAATGAGATAGTCATTGAAAGTAAAAAGTCTCAGATCACTTATGATATTTCCAACTGCCCTCTGGCTATAGTCGACCGTGTGACATTTGATCAGAGCTTACGTCGTGATGCTGTCAAAGCAGGTGTAGAACTTCTCGAAGAAAAAGTGATCAATATCCTCACTATGGAAACAGGTGTGAAGGTAGAGACAGAAGGGAAAGCCGGGAAAAACAGGTATGAATCCGACTATCTGATAGCCGCAGACGGTGTACACTCTTTTGTCCGCAAACAGATACGCAAGGAAAAAGTTCCTGCATATTTGACACATTACAGTGATACGATCTCTTTAAAAACGACAAAATGTCATTTTTACTTTGGGACTTCCATATCAAAAGGTGCTTACGGATGGCGTTTTCCTTACGGGAACGGTTCAGATGTCGGTATAGCGGCATCTGAAAATGATAAAAGATATATAGACGCTCTCTTTGACATACTTGGTCTTGCAAAAGATCAAAAAATAAGAGGGTACAAAATACCTGTATGGCAGGAACCTCTGTTTTATGACAAGCACATTTTTTACGTGGGTGATGCTGCCGGACAGGTGCTTCCTTTTACCTATGAAGGGATCTATTATGCTATGAAAAGTGCAAAGATCCTCTCGGAAGTTATTGTTGAAGGGTGTGAGCCTGAAGTATATAAAGAGAGATGGAACTGTCTTTATCTGAAAAAATTCTCTATCTTGTCCCGTTTGGAGAAACTTTTTTTACATCATGATCTTATGATCCATGTGATGATGAAAACCCTGGAACGATCAGAAGTAAGAAAAAAATTACTTACTTTATGGATGGATCAGTATGATATTACGCTGAAT
>CAZCBU010000163.1:0-7379 GCA_964496995.1 uncultured Sulfurovum sp. | reverse complement strand
AAGGGAAGCAGTACAACATAACATTGAGAGTGGGTGATAAGAACAGGGTCTCTATAGATGATATTAAAAAACTGCAGCTCAGAGCCAAAAATGGTGAGCTGGTCTACCTTGACGGTTTGGTCACGTTTACCAAAAGCAATGCTCTGGCGACCATCAACCACTTTGACAGACGGAGGCAGGTAACGGTATTCTCTGATCTCTTTGGACTTGACCTTGGAGGGGCGGTTGCCTATACCCGTGAGGGGATCGATGATCTTCTTCCTGAAGGTGTGAGTTACAGGTTTACCGGGTTTGCAGAAGAGATGGAGAAAACGGGTAAAGCCTTTGGTGCCGCACTGGGACTCTCTGTTATTTTGATGTTCATTATTCTGGCGATACTTTATGAGTCACTGATACAGCCGATCATCATTATGGTGGCTTTGCCTTTGAGTATTATCGGGGTGATGCTGGCACTGTACTTAAGCGGACTGCAATTCTCTCTTTTTGTCATGATAGGCTTTATGCTGCTTATGGGAATGGTCGGGAAAAATGCCGTATTGCTGGTGGATTTTGCCAATGAAGCCATGGCCAAAGGAAAAAGTGCGGATGATGCACTCATTGAAGCCGGGGAAAAAAGGCTCCGCCCGATCCTTATGACAACGATCGCAATGATCTTTGCGATGCTGCCATTGGCATTGGGGAACGGCTTGGGGTCAGAGACCAATGCACCGATGGCGATCTCTATTATCGGCGGATTGCTGAGTTCCATGTTCCTGACACTACTGGTCGTACCGGTGATCTACAGAATGATCAACCCTGTTGACAGATGGCTGCGCAAGTTCTATGAGACAGGTAAAGTCGAGTAGACAAGATTATGAAAAAGTTTGTACTCCTGTTTCTTCTCGGAGTGATCTTCCTTTTTCCGGAGGAGATCTTTTCCGGTATGGCAGGTGTATTTATTATACTTTTGGTACTTTTTCTGATCGTTGAAGTGCTTTTGGATGTCTATATCGTAGTAGCATTCTTCTATCAAGAGTATAAGGATAAAAAGAAAAGATAAAGGTATGAAAAATATCGTACCGATCATGATCTATAGATCTTTGCTGAAAAAGCATGCAGAAAAAAGGAAAGAAAATGTTTGAGAAAAAAACTGTTTCACTGGTACTTGGCAGTGGTGGTGCAAGAGGATATGCACATATTGGTGTGATCGAAACACTTCTGGAACACGGTTATGAGATCAAGTCTGTCTCAGGCTCCTCCATGGGCTCACTCATTGGCGGTCTCTATGCCTGTGGAAAGCTTGATGTGTTTAAAGAGTGGATATTGGGACTCGATCTGCTGGATGTAGCCAAATTAGTCGATTTTTCTTTTACAGGAACAGGTATTATTCAGGGCGATAAGGTATTTCATGTCATTGAAGAGATGATCGGTGATGTGATGATAGAAGAGTTGCCTATGCCCTTTACCTCAGTTGCTACGGATCTTATCAAACAAAAAGAGGTTTGGATCCAAAAAGGAAGGCTGATAGATGCCATTAGGGCTTCGATCGCTATTCCTACAGTGTTTACACCCAAAAAGATAGCAGAGCGTTATCTGATCGATGGAGGTGTACTGAACCCTCTGCCTATAGCACCTACGGTAGCCGATGATACTGATAGTACAATTGCTGTCAATCTTAGTGCCAAGGTTACTAAGGATTATAAACTGCATATTCCAAAAAGAGAGCGTGAAAAAGAGAGTGGTATGCAGGAGATCTTCTTAGAGATGTCACAGAAGGCAGAAGAATTGTTTGCAAGAGAGAAAAAAAATACCTTTGAGGAGATGGGTATGTTCGACATTGTGGGCCGTACGATCGATATTATGCAAAATGCTGTATTGGATTGTAAAATGGCAGGGTATTCTCCTGATATTATCATTGGTATTCCCAATAATGCCTGCGGCTTTTATGAGTTCAACAGGGCCTATGAAATGATAGAACTCGGCAGAGTGGTCACGAAAGAACAGTTAAAGGATGGTGTATGAAAAAAATATCTTTAATACATAAGAAGATCATATCAAATTTTGAGGTATCTCTCCAAAATGATCTTGGCAGCGACTGAGTCAAGTCTGCCGTCTTTTTTATGTTTGAAGTCACCCATGGTGAGTTCTTTGGCTTCAAAACTTGAACCCTGTTCATCCTGATAGGCCACAGGAATTTCAAGTTCAAGCAGAGAGACAAAGTGTTTGATGCGTCTCTCCATCTCCTCTTCACTTGAGCCGCCTTTTGGCAGACCGACAATAAGTTTGTCGATCTCCCACTCTGTTAAAAAGGTATTTATATCTCTTGCAGCCTGATTGCGGTTTTTTCTCAGTATGGCATTTTGTGGCAATACGATATTCCCGTCCAGACAAATAGCCATACCGATACGTTTCAGTCCTACATCTATACTTGCTAGTTTCATTTTGACATTATAACCCACATTATCAAGACTTTACTGTATTTTGCCCGGCTTATGATAAAATACCTGAAAGGAGTTTTGGAATGTATGGAAAAATTGTATTGTTTTTGGTGTTGGTCAGCACTTCTTATGCGGTAGATGTTCCGGAAAGTGCTGATATCGGTAATTTTTGGATATGGATCGCACTGTTCGCTTTGGCATTTGTTGGTATTGTTATTTTGTTCATCTCTTCAAGGCAGATGATGAAAATACAAAAGTTACATAAAGATATGTTTCACAAGCAGCTGGATCTTGAACAGAGGCAGGCACGTTTTCTTGCGGATATGAGTGAAAATATTCATGGCATGACACAGGAAGTATTGAAAAAAAGCCACAAAGATACAGAAAAAACACATTTAAAACCGGGAAAGACCAATGATACAAGCAAGATAGAAGATGCACTGCTTGATACTACGAATGATCTCATTGAATTTTTAAGACTGAAGTCAAAAAAAGTGGAGATCCTTGATGAAGAGTTCAATATCAACAATGTATTGAACGAAGTCTCCGGAACCATATGTTCACATTTCAATGGTAGTGAAGTTGAACTTATTTTTGATATCAACAATGACATACCACGTATTCTGGTCGGGGACTCGTTACACTTGGGACAGATCCTTCATAATATTCTTGAAAATATGATGGACGATCTTAGCGATGAAGAGTTGCAGTTAAAAATTGCCATGTTCAATACTTTTGAAGAGAAGATAGAATTACAATTCCAAATCGTGGATAAAGGACCGGGTAAGAGCAGAGAAGAGCTGGAAGTATTGTTCAACCCGCAATATGATGATGCGAATGGTCAATATACGAGTCTGGGACTTTTTGTTGCAAAAGAGTTGGTAGATATGATGCATGGAGAATTGACGGTTCAGAGTGATCTGGGTAAAGGGACAACCTATACGTTGACCCTGCCGTTCAAGCAGGCAGATATCAAAAATCAAAGAAGATACAGATTACCGGAACAGGTATTAACAGACAAGAAAGTATTGATCGTTGACAGGAACTACAATTCTGCCCTGTCGATCAAAAAAATGTTTGCCTATTTTAAACATAATGTCAAAGTCCTCGATAAAGACAAATTCATGAAGTCTATGCCAAAAATGGAGAGTTATGACATTATTGTGCTTGATGAAGTATTATTGAATCTAAGAACCATACAGTATTTAAAACAGATCAAAGAGAAAAAGGAACTTAAGGTCGTCTCTTTAAATTCTCTTCTTCGTGTAGCACAAAGCAGTGTTGTTGATGATGTCGTAGATAAAATAATGTTAAAACCGCTCAACCAGGAACGTATCTTTGAAATGATCACCAGTATGTATGAGATCAAAGTTGACTCAGATTATGAAGACGATAAGGTGGTCGGCTCTAACAAATCAAAAATATTTAAATCACCCATTGTTGAAACAAAAAATATCAAGCAGCAGAATTTTGTCAGTTTTAAAAATAAGCATATTTTGATCGTTGAAGATAATATTATCAATCAAAAAGTTTTGACAAATCTTTTGCAGCCTGCCGGTGTGAATGTGACAGTTGCCAATAACGGTAAAGAGGCAGTTGAGATCGTCAAAAATGATAAACCGGAAAAATTTGATCTTGTTCTGATGGATATCAATATGCCGGTAATGGATGGATATGCTGCTACACAGGCTATTCGTTATGAGCAAAGATTCGACAGTTTGCCTATTATCGCATTTACCGCTTTGGTACTGGAGAGTGAGATCCATAAAATGTTCAGCAGCGGTGTGAACGCTTTTCTGTCCAAACCTTTGAATATCGGTAAATTATATACGGCACTGGCTATGTTCTTATTGGAAGATACGTTTGAAGTAGAAGAGACGGTAGAGAAGGATACAAAAAATATCCATTCTCTTCCGGGATTAAATGTAGAAGTGGGTATCAAGCATTCAAACAACAGTAAAGCACTCTATATGGAGATACTGAAGGAGTTTGATGAAGCGTATGGAAAGAGTGATCAAGTCTTTGCCAATTTGGTAAAAGAACACCGCTTTGAACAGCTTAAAATGTTATGCCTGGATATGAAGGGTTTAACCGGTGCTATCGGAGCGATGGAAATGAATAAAAATATTGAAGAGATCTATAAGATCCTGATCTATAAAAAGTTTGAATTACTGCCAGACTATATTGAGATCTATGACAAAGAGCTTAGCAAGTTGATACAAAGTCTGCATCTTTATCTTGAGTCATAAAAGCATAGTGATCTGCTTATCGTATTTCTGCGATAAATGCATCTTTTTGTATATGCTGTCTGACTTTTGACAACACATCGGCAGCACCTGTTCTTGTTTTGTACGGGCCGATCAGAAGTTTATTGACGGTTCTGCCGTTTTTTGGAAATTTAATGATCTTATACTGGTAGCCATTTCGTGTGATCGTGTAGAGCAGGCCGGATTTTGGTTTTCCAATGAAAGAACCTATCTGTATGTAGAAATTACCTTTTGCTGAAGTCTGTTCTATGTTCTTCATCGGTGTTTTGATCACGATCGCTTTCTTCATGGTCTTCAACTGTGCAGCACTTGCATTGCTTGGTACCGTAATGGTCTTGGGCAGGATCTGCTTTGTGTTCCATGGCGTAGCAGAGGCTACTTTAGGTGCAGCAGATGTCGGCAGGTATCGTCGACATACACGTAAGCGTTTTTTATAATACGGTGAAGTGAACAGGTTGGAGTAGACCACTTCATTTTTAATGGTACTGGCATGCGTGAACCACCCGTCACCAAGATACATGCCCACATGTGTGATCTTGTGTCTGTTGTTGGAGGTTGCAAAGAAGATCAGATCTCCGTACTGCAGCTCTTTCATAGATATCTTTTTGCCGACCTTTGCCTGTTCTCTGGCGACACGGGGTATGTTGATACCCATACTTCCGTACATATAATAGGTAAACCCGGAACAGTCAAAATTATTCGGTCCTTCTTCGGCCCAGACGTAGGGACTCCCCTGAAGTTTCTTGACCATCTTTTCCAGATTTTTTTTATTTGGTGTATGTACTACTTTAGGCTTTTTTATTTCATAATGCGGGTGCTTTGGATGCGGGTTTGGCTTACACGAGGTGAGAAGAGAAAGTGTAAGCAAAGAGAGCGTGGCATAACTATAAATTTGTCTGGATGTGCGCATAAAGTACCATTCTGCTTAGATTTGTCATATTATAGTACAGCTTTTTAAAAGTTCACTGGCATGATCAGTGAGGGACTGCCTTTTTAGGCAGTTTCATGCCTGCTTTCCATGGCGAGGTCCACATTGTACTGGTGGTTTCCAGTTTTTTTACCTTTCCCTGACACTGCAGATAAAGGTTTTTCTCATCTTTACTCATGTAACGGCGGCATACTTTCATCCGTCTGAAGTATCTTGGCTCTTCTTTAAAGTTGGTGTACATGACCTTTCTGTGTTTGGAGCTGGCATGGGCGAACCACCCATTTCCCAAGTACATACCCACATGGGTTATGCGCTGACTTCTTTTGTTTGTGGAGCCAAAGAAGATAAGGTCTCCATAGACAAGGTCTTTAAAGGCAATTCTTTTTCCGATCTTTGCCTGATCTCTGGCAACCCGTGGAATGTCCACACCCATTTCACCATAAATGTTGTATGTCAGGCCGGAACAGTCAAAGGCATCCGGACCTTCTTCCGCCCATACATACGGTTTGTCCAAATGTTTGCTGAGAAGTTTCTGTATATTTTTTCTGTTGGGTTTGCAGGTTTTTGTGGGTTTGATGATCTCATAGTTGGGGTAAGAGTATTTTTTGGCACAGCCGGAGAATATAAAAAGAGATAAAATGAGTAGGGGTAAAATAACTTTCATTCTTGTTCCTTGTGCAGAGTATTTAGATAATTAACATGGCATCACCATAAGAGAAGAAACGGTAATGTTTTTCAATAGCTTCTTTATATAATTGTAACGTTTTTTCTCTTCCAATGAATGCAGATACCAACATTATGAGTGTACTTTTTGGCAAATGAAAATTTGTGAGTAAATGTGTGACTCTTTGAGGCAGATTGTGAGGGTTTAAAAAAAGGTCACATTCTCCTTCGGTTTTTTTAGTCCTGACATAATATTCGACGGTTCTGGTGACAGTGGTCCCGATGGCAAGCACAGGTCGTTCACTGTTCAAAACTTCTGCAGCCTCGTCAGAGATATGAAAATATTCAGAATGCATAGGATGGTCAAGTATCTGTTCTGCTTCTACAGGTTTGAAAGTACCGGCACCTACATGAAGTGTGACCTTATGTGTCTGGTGTCTTTTTTCCAAAGCTGCAAAGAGTTCAGGTGTGAAATGAAGTGAGGCGGTGGGTGCAGCGACAGCACCGGCATTTTTGGCAAAAAGCGTCTGGTAGTCGGTCTCATCTTCTTTGTTATCCTCTCTTTGCATATAGGGAGGAAGAGGAAGATGCCCGATATCATCAAGAATGAGCACAAGCTCTTCAAAACGCAATGTTTTGTTATGTTGTGAGAAGGTTACTTCCCGAGAACCGTCTTCATTTAACTTTGTAACCTTTGCCATAAGGTCATTGTCAAAAAAGAGTTCTGTTCCCACATGTACTTTTCCCCGTATCAGTACGAGTGCATTGTAGGCATCCAGAGGTTTGTTAAAAAGCAGTTCAACTTTTCCGCCACTCTCTTTTTGTCCAAAGATACGGGCCTTGATAACACGTGTGTCATTGAGGAATACATCACACTCTTTGGGAACAAAGTCCAGTAGGTGTTGAAAAGTCGTATGGGTGATGCTGTCTGTTCTTCTGTCATAGACAAGCAGTTTAGCATGGTCTCTTGGGTGAACGGGTGTGGTGGCTATGAACCCCTCTGGAAGTTCATAGTCGTAATTTTTTGTAAGAAGCTCAGGTGAAGATTCTGAAGACATTTAGCTTTTATCTGCCTTGTTTTCTTCATTATCATCGTCTTCCTCG
>CAZCBU010000162.1:0-5383 GCA_964496995.1 uncultured Sulfurovum sp. | reverse complement strand
ACGACTTCCGTTTCGATAAAAGGTTCATCTCCCTGTACATTGATGATGATCTCATCTCCCTCAAGACCCAGGATCTGTGCTGCTTCATAGATACGATCTGTGCCGCTTTGATGTTCTGTGGAGGTCAGGACGGCTTTTATGTTATGCTCACCGGCAATATCAATGACATCTTGCGAATCTGTAGCGATCACAACAGTATCAATATCCTGAACCGTCATGGCTGTACGAATGACCATGGGTACACCTCCAATCTCTGCCAATACTTTATTGGGGAAACGACTTGAACCGATACGTGCAGGTATGATTATCATAAAAAGCCTTTGTATTCATATGTTATTAGGTATGATTTTACACTGACTATGCTAAAATACAAGACTTTAAAGAGCCGGGGTGACAATGAGTAAAGCACTATTACTTTTAAATATGGGTGGACCGAACAATATTGGAGAGGTTGAACTCTTTCTTCGAAATATGTTTGCCGATAAAAATATATTGACCATGAACCCCTATATGCGTAAATTTATAGCCAATATCATCATTTCAAAACGTTTGGAAGATGTGAAAGAAAACTATAGACTGCTTGGCGGAAAGTCACCGCTACCTGAACTCACAGAGCAGTTGATAGAGAAAGTAAAAGAGAAGGTTGGTATGCCTGTCTATCCTGCAATGCGATATGTCCCTCCTTTTGCAGATAAAGCATTGTTCCAATGTAAAAAAGACGGAATAGAAGAGTTGCTGCTTTTCCCTATGTACCCGCAATATTCAACAACCACTACACTCTCTTCTGTAGAAGATATTGAAAAAAAGTCTGAAGAGATGGGGTATGCGCCCAAGATCACTGTGATCGATCCTTATTATGATGATCTTGATTATATTGAAGCCAGTATCGAAAAGATATTGGATGCCATGCATGGAAAAGAGACAAAAGAGTATGATCTGCTTCTATCGGCGCACGGTCTGCCTCTCAGCATCATTAAAAATGGAGATCCTTACCAGAATCAGGTAGAGGGGAATGCTTCAGCTATTAAGACGTATTTGGCTTTGAAAGGGATTGAATTTCATGATATTAAACTTGTGTATCAATCCAAAGTAGGTTCTTCGGCATGGCTGGAACCAAATTTGGCAGATGTACTGCGTAATCCGACCCATAGAAAAGTGATCATTTTCCCTTTGGCATTTACTCTTGATAATTCTGAAACCGTTTTTGAATTGGATATTGAACACAGAGAGATCGCGGAAAAACTGAAGTATGAGGATTATGTAGTGGCCGAGTGTATGAATGATAGTGACAAATTTATACAGCTGATCACAGAGAGAGTCCATGCCTGCACAATATAGTCAAAAGATCCGTTTCACTTTTTGGCTGGCACTGATTGTCAGTTACATTTTTGCTATTGTTCCGCAGGATGTTGCCCCGACACTGGGTGATCTTTCAGATAAAACACTGCACTTTATTGCCTTTGCTGTTTTAACACTGCTGTTATTCCTTGCTTACCGTATTTCGTTATGGAAAGGGACCTTATATCTTATTTTTTATGCCGGTTTTATTGAATTTTCCCAATATTTTACACCAAACCGTTGTGCGGAATGGTTGGATATCGTGGCAGATGGTATTGGTATAGTCATTGGACTGCTTTTGTATGCAGGGTATAAAAAGTTAGAGACGATCTGTGAAAACAGTTGAAAAACCCTTTGAATCTTTGACAGAGGTCAAACGTTCCAAATTCTTTACACATCTGGTCCCGATATCACAATACGATGGTCTGCAGGCAAAGCTCAAAACAGAAAATCCCAAGGCAAACCATGTTGTCTATGCACTGCGTTATATGAACGACTTCGATCAGATAGTTGAGCAAAGTTCCGATGACGGAGAGCCCAAAGGATGTGCAGGCACACCGGTACTCAATGTGATGCGCGGGCAAGAGTTGATCGACTGTGCTGTATTGATTGTCCGATACTTTGGCGGTATAAAGCTTGGAACAGGCGGCATGGCCAGAGCATATGCACAGGCAGTCAAAGATGTTTTGAATGAGGCAGAATTATTTACCTATGAAAAACAGATCGAGTATCTGTTTGAAACTGCTTATTCCGATGTAGATAAAACACTGCATACCTTAAAGCAGCTTGGTATTACAGAGTATGAACGTGATTTTGGTGTTGATCGGGTGCAATGGGTGATCAAAGGAAGTAAGGAAAAAACAGACAGGTTAAAGACACTGATATAAAAATTATAAATTCTTATGTTAAAATACCCTATAGACAGCAGGAGATATTTTGAAAATAGCAGATAAAAAAGCATTAAAACGGGAATCTATCATTCAGACGGCATTACAGCTGTTCTCTGCCAACGGATTCCATAAGACAACCATACCGGATATTGCCAAAAAGCTCAAAATTTCTGTGGGCAGTCTCTATAATTATTTCTCTTCCAAAGATGTATTGGCACAGGAGATCATTAAATATACCTCTGAAGTCTTAGGCGAGAAAATACGTGAAGTCAATATGATAGATGCAAGTGCTGAAGAAAAAATTCATCAGATCGTAGATATCTATTTTACAATGGCAAAAGAAAAACCGGAAATGATAGAGTATTTTTTACGTGTATACCTTTCCAATCGTGAAGTCTTCACCGATGGATGTGCCGGAATGGTCTGTGTATCCGGTTTTATTACTGAGATCATGATCTTCTTTGATGATGCTGTGAGTTCCGGTGAATTGCGTAATCAGGATTTCTTTTCTGCCTTTGGACTTTTTATGGGTTATTTGGGGGGTATGGTATTTCTCAAGGTGGAGCAGGTCTTACCCAAAGAGATCGAGTTCTACACGGATGATATTTCCCGTAATATTTATAATGCATTAAAAGCCTGAGTGATGAGAAGCAACAGTAAACCCAGGTTGCTTTGGCTACAGTCCATTACCTGTAATGGGAATACACACTCTTTTTTAAACCATCCAAGCCTTTTTTCCATACTTTCCCATTTTGAGATCGTGTATCATCCTGCTCTTGAATCAGTCTATAGTATGCAAGATGTTATCAAGAGAGAGCTTGCCTGCGATGTGTTGATCCTGGAGGGATCTTTTATAGAGGAGGGCTTTGTCAAAGGTGGAGTGGAAGTATCTTCTATGATAGAAACATATGCCAGGAAAGCAAAACATATCATTTCTGCAGGGACTTGTGCAAGCTTTGGAGGTATCTTCAAACAAAAAGATCCGGAGAAGATCTCCGGTTTTTGTTTTGATCTGGATAAGAAGACTTCCCGCTATGATATGTATGCTTCCAAACTGATCTCTTTGCCGGGATGCCCCATCCATCCCCAATGGCTCTCTTATGTACTGCTGATGATCATTGATGAAAAAAAGATCGATATCGATATATTGCATCGGCCTGTAGAACTCTATGGCTATACTGTACATACGGGTTGTACGCGTAATGAGTATTTTGAATGGAAGATCGATACCAAGAATTTTGGACTTAAAGAGGGATGTCTTTTTTATGAACAAGGTTGTCAGGGACCTTATACAAGAGGTAGCTGCAATAAGATACTGTGGAATGACACCTCTTCCAAAACACGTGTCGGTACACCCTGTTTCGGGTGCACGGAACCAAACTATCCGCAATCTTCACTCTTCAGAACCAAAACCAATATGGGGATACCTGCAACTATGCCTTTGGGGGTACCAAGACGTGCCTATTTGACTTTGACGGGTGTAGCAAAAGGTTTTAAGATCAAACGCTTCTCTGAACGCCTGCTGGAGTATGACAGATGAAAAAGATAAATATTAGACAGCTGATTGAAAAGATAGAAGGTGAAGCAGAACTGGATTTTACTTTTAATGATGGAAAGATCGAAGATGTAAAGATCAATTTTGGTTTTTACCGTGGAATAGAAGAGATCCTTAGAGGTAAAGATGCGAGAGATGCTCTGGTCATTACACCAAGAGTTTGCGGTATTTGTAACCATGCCCATCTCATCGCTGCTGTCCGTGCCATAGAAAACGGATATGAGAACAGTGGTCTGGAAGTGAAGCTTTCAAGTAAAGCTTCTGATATCAGAGATTTTACCCTTTCCTGTGAACTGATACAAAATCACGTGAAGTGGTTCTATATGACCATCCTGCCACAGTTGGAAAACTATATTCATCAGAGATCTGAAGAGAACTATGCTATGAAGTCAAGTTATCTCTCCTCTGTTATTACCAAAGCCTTGTCTATTTTTGCCGGCCAGTGGCCACACTCTTCATATGCAGTTCCCGGTGGGGTGACCTGTGACCCCACACATCTGGATGTGATGCAGGCAAGTGCTTTGGTCGATGAAAGCATTACTTTTTTTGAACAAGTCATGACTGGACTCCCTTTAGAAACATATTTAAACATTGATTCTGTTTCTGATCTGCATAAAATTCAAGGTGATCTCGGGAAAGTACTTCATATGATGGGAAGCCACGGGATGGCTGAAACGGGACAAAGTCACGATAAATTCATTGTCTTTGCTGACAGTATCCTCTCCAAAGCCGGAAAGTCGCATGTGACGACCGTCTCCAATGTGGATGTACGATATGTTGAAGAGGCTTTACAATCCGGTACTGTGGCAAAAGCAGTGACCTATAAACAAAAATTTTATGAAGTGGGACCGCTTGCCCGCGGTATGGTCAATAAAACACCCATTGTCAAAAGTCTGCATAAACGCTATAAGGACTCTTTGCTTACCCGGGTATTTTCGCGCATACATGAAGTGGCACAACTTTTGTATCATACTAAAAGTGTATTGCAGGCACTTAGACTTGATGAGCCTTCCTGTGTACTTGAGAGTGAAACCGGACTTTATGAATTTGAGGGGACCGGTGTTGTGGAAGCGGCACGCGGTTCACTCATACATAAAACAACTGTAGCAGATGGAAATATCACCCACTACGATATCATCACTCCGACACAATGGAATCTCAGCCATGGCAACAGTGAAGAACAGGGGATAGCTATTCAGGCTATGGTTGGATCGGAAACGATCGAAGAAGCCACGTTCATATTCCGTACTTTTGATGTCTGCTCTGTCTGTACTGCCCAATAATAATATATAAATAAAATTTATGGATATAAATTAAAAAATTTAACGACTTTCTAATAAATTGAATAGGTATTCATTTTTGTTTAAGCTTACTTTCCTTAGAATGTGAATAGTAATTCATTTTTTAAAATAGAAGGAGCGTAGCATGGGTATGGATAAAGAAGAATCCGTAAAGAAACTCTTTACGGCGGAAAGTGCAAAAGTAGAGACCAATAAAGGTGATGCTTTTTATGATGAATTGTATCTAAAGTGTCAACAGCGAATAGATGATCTTAGAAAACTTGAACCTCTGAACAACAGAATGGACTTTACAGAAAGTA
>CAZCBU010000161.1:0-3010 GCA_964496995.1 uncultured Sulfurovum sp. | reverse complement strand
GGGGAACTGTCACTCTTCGGGTACTACGATCCTTGAAGCACTTGGTGAAGAGCATATGAAAACAGGCAAGCCCATTGTCTATACTTCGGCTGACTCAGTTTTTCAAATTGCCTGTCATGAAGAGACCTTCGGTCTGGAAAGACTCTATGCACTTTGTGAGCTGGCGCGTGAACTGGTAGACAAATACCATATAGCCAGAGTGATCGCCCGTCCGTTCATCGGGACAGACAAAAGCAATTTTCAGCGTACCGGGAACAGACATGACTACTCTGTACCGCCGCCAAAGCCGACACTGCTGGATAAAATGAAGAGTTCTGGCGGAGAAGTAGTGTCTGTGGGCAAAATATCGGATATTTTTGCCACACAGGGCATTACCAAAGCAGTCAAAGCCAATGGTCTTGAAGCCCTGTTTGATGAATCATTGAATGCATTGCAGGAAGCAGAAGACCAGACGATCATTTTTACCAATTTTGTGAATTTCGATGCAGATTTCGGACATCGTCGTGATGTATCGGGCTATGCCGCAGCACTTGAATATTTTGACACACGTTTACCTGAAATGATACTCTCCCTGGAAGATGATGATCTTCTGGTCTTGACTGCAGACCATGGCTGTGATCCGACCTGGCAGGGGACAGACCATACCAGAGAACACATCCCGGTGATCTTTTACGGTAAAAATGTAAAAGCAGGGTTTGTCGGAGGACGCGATACTTTTGCAGATATCGGGCAGACGATCGCGGCTTACCATGGATTAGCACCACTGGAGTTTGGAAAAAATATTTTATAAAAGGAGAAAAAATGGCTACACCACATATTAATGCAGAGGTTGGGGATTTTGCAAAAACGGTTCTGCTCCCCGGAGATCCGTTAAGAGCGAAATATATTGCAGAGACGTTTCTGGAAAATGTCAAACAGATCAATGATGTTCGTAATATGTTCGGTTTTACAGGTATTTATAAAGGAAAAGAAGTCTCCGTCATGGGGTCCGGGATGGGGATCCCTTCCTGCTCCATTTATGCCAAAGAGCTCATTACTGAGTTCGGAGTCGAGAACATCATCCGTGTGGGGACTTGCGGTGCAGTGAGCAGAGATGTCAAAGTACTGGATGTGATCATCGGTATGGGTGCTTCTACAGATTCCAAAGTGAACCGTATGCGCTTTTCAGGTCATGACTTTGCGGCACTGGCAGATTACGGTCTGCTTCGTAAAGCGGTGGATGCGGCAGAAGATGCCGGGATCTCAGTGAAAGTGGGCAATATATTTTCTGCAGACCTCTTCTATACACCGACACCTGAAATGTTCGATACACTTGAAAAATACAATATTCTGGGTGTAGAGATGGAAGCAGCGGGTCTTTACGGAGTGGCAGCAGAGTTCGGTGCCAAAGCCCTGACCATTCTGACGGTCTCTGACCATATTCGAACAGGAGAGGTGACGACCGCACAGGAACGACAAACTTCATTCAACGAGATGATCATAGTCGCTTTAGATGTGGCTATTGGTTTGTAGGAAAGGCAGATGAGCAAAATAAAAGCCCTGAATGCAGCTGTTTCTTTTCTTTTCACTACACTTTTAATGGCCGATCCCCAGGCTATTGTGACAGCAGGTCATCATGACCTGCCAGAAGAAGCAAAAGCAGAGAAAAGTTTTTTAACACCCAATTTCACCTATTGGGATACTTCGGTCAATTATCTGGACTGGAGTTCAGGAACAGAACAGCGGGCTAAAGGCAAAACGAATTTTTCTGATTTTGTCTATATAGAACTGGAAGGTGGAGCAGGCTGGGACTGGGGAGAGTTTTATTTTTTCGCAGACATTGAGAACCCGACAAAGAGTTGGGACAATGTACCCACAGACGACAGACGTTTTGTCATCAAACCGATCCTGGATATAAAGCTGGGAGGGTCTGACTTCTATTTTCATCTTCAGGACTACTTTTTAAAATCCAAGACATTTTTTGTGAACAACCTTGTACCGGGTATTGCCTATAAATATGTCAATGGCGATTTCTGGATACGACCGTTCATCGGTCCGCATTATCAGGAGAGTACTTTTTATGACGGGTTTAACGGCTATATGGCAGGGTGGACTTTCATTTACAGCTTTAAAATAGGTGAAGAGAAGTTCATGTTGAGCAATTGGCATGAATTTGAGTTTGATCGGGATGAGGAACATTACCTCTATGCCGGTGATCCAGTAGGGGATGGACGAAGTCACGGTATCAATGGTGCCCTGGCTCTCTGGTGGACTCCGATCGATGCCTTGACCGCAGGAGTACAGTATCGCTATTCAAGTTACAAACTGGGTTTGGATGCCTATGCCACAGCGGTCATTTATTCATTGAAATATAACTTTTAAAAGGAGTGAAGATGTATCTGCCGCAAGAGATCATACGTCGCAAACGTGACGGTGAGAAATTAACAGAAGATGAGATAGCCTTTTTTGTACAGGGTATAGCAGACAATTCCATATCGGAAGGGCAGGTAGCAGCATTTGCCATGGCGGTCTATTTTAACGGTATGGAGATGGATGAGAGGGTTGCACTTGCTTCGGGAATGCGTGATTCGGGAACGGTACTGGACTGGTCAACGTTAGACCTGGATGGTCCTGTGCTGGACAAACATTCAACAGGCGGTGTCGGAGATGTGGTCTCACTGATGCTTGGGCCCATGGTCGCTGCCTGCGGCGGATATGTGCCGATGATCTCAGGACGGGGGCTTGGCCATACAGGGGGAACACTCGATAAATTCGATGCGATCCCCGGATACAACACAGAACCTGACAATGTACTGTTCAGAAAAGTGGTGAAAGAGGTGGGTGTAGCGATCATTGGGCAAACAGGAGATCTCGCACCTGCTGACAAACGTTTTTACGGTATTCGTGATGTGACAGCAACAGTAGAGTCTATCTCACTGATCACGGCATCCATTCTCTCCAAAAAACTGGCAGCAGGACTGGATGCACTGGTGATGGATGTCAAGGCAGGAAGCGGTGCATTCATGCCGAC
>CAZCBU010000160.1:0-6383 GCA_964496995.1 uncultured Sulfurovum sp. | reverse complement strand
TGGAATTTTTACAAGATCGAAAAACTGCTTTTTGGTTTGGGGTTTACTGAAGAAGACCTTGATAAAGATCCATTGAGTTTTTCGGGTGGGTATCAGATCCGTATCAACCTTGTAAAATTGCTTGCAACCGAGCCTAATATGTTGCTCCTTGATGAACCTACCAACTACCTTGATATTCTTTCACTCCGCTGGCTTCGTGGTTTTATCCGTGAGTTTGATGGGGAAGTGATCTTGATCACGCATGACAGGGATTTTATGGATTCGGTAACAACGCATACGATGGGTATACAGCGAAAAGGGCTGCGTCTGGTCTCCGGGGACAGTCATAAATACTACAGTACATTGGAACTGGAAGATGAAACCTATGAAAAGACCAAAGCCAATCAGGATAAAAAGCGTAAAGAACTTGAAGAGTTCGTAGCACGAAACAAGGCCCGGGCATCAACGGCAGCCTTGGCGCAGTCCAAACAGAAAGAGTTGGATAAAATGGATGATATGGGAGATCTTGAGACAGATACAAATCTCTCATTTCGATTTAACTATGCAGAAACTCCGGCAAAGATCGTATTGAGAGCGGACAATATCGGATTTGGGTATAACCCTGAAGAACCTCTTTTCCAAAATGTGACTTTTGCATTGGAAAAAGGGAAACGTCTGGCGATCATCGGGAAAAACGGTAAAGGTAAATCGACCTTACTGAATTATATTGCCGGAGAGTTGCCTTTACAGCAGGGCGAATTGAATTTTCATCCCTCTACCAAATTTGCACACTTCGGACAGACCAATATCGAGAGATTGAACACGTCTGCCACGATCGTAGATGAGATCGCTTCCATGAGTAAAGAGATCGGTATTCCTCAGGCACGAAACATTGCAGGACGTATGATGTTCTCAGGAGAATTGGGAGACAAGAAGATCGAAGTACTTTCAGGGGGAGAGCGAAGCCGCGTCATGTTGGGGAAGATCATTGCAACGCCTGCAAATCTGTTATTCCTTGATGAGCCTACCAACCACCTTGATATGCAGTCCATTGATGCCTTGGCAGATGCCATTGAAGCCTTTGAAGGTGCTCTCATTATGGTCACACACTCAGAGATGCTTTTGCGAAGGTTGGCAGATGCACTTATTATCTTCCATAAGGGTGGGGCTGAGTACTTTGACGGAAGTTATGATGAGTTCCTGGAGAAGATCGGTTGGGAAGAGGAAGAAGCCACAAAGCCTAAAAAGAAAAAGCCTAAGATCAACCATAAAGAGCGTAAGAAGTTGCGTAAAGCTGTGACACAGGAACGAAATGAGATCCGTAAGCCATATACTAAAGAGATCAAACTTTGTGAAGAGAAGATCGAAGTGTTGGAGGCTGATATGGCTGTGAAGAATGAGGCTTTGACAGCTGCTTCCAATTCTGGAGATAATGATAAGATCATGGAGCTTTCCAAAGAGGTTGGGTTGGTACAGCAGCAAATTGATGACTTTTTTGAACGTTTGGAGATCGCTACGGAGAAGGATGATGAGATTGTTGCAGAGTATGACTTGAAACTTGATGAGATTGACGCATAATTTTTAATTCTTGGCTATATATCTTGTAGGGGTCAGGCATGCCTGACCCCTACGAAATATTAGTTTTTACGCGGGTCTTCTCGAAGATCATTCCATTTGAGTTTTCCTCCGCCGAGCATATGGAAGTGCAGGTGCATGATCTCCTGTCCTCCGTCTTCTCCGTTATTGGTGATGAGTCTGTATCCATTGACATCCAAACCTATTTTTCTTGCTACTTCCTGAGCAAAAGTTGTGAGTCCTGCCATCATTTCGGGTGTAGTATCCTGGAAGCAGTCAACATGCAATTTCGGAATGATCAGAATATGCACAGGTGCTTTGGGGTAGAGATCGTGAAATGCTAAAAAATGTTCACTTTCATGTACAGTATTATTGGGGATTTCTCCATTGACGATCTTACAAAATATACACATATTATAGTCCTTTAATTGATTGAATTTTGGTAATTATATCACAGTAAAAATACAATAAATCCCATTATTAGCTACTTTTGGATAAAATCACGGTTATTACGAAGATAGATTGAGGATTCATGAAAGAATTAGAAGAGAAAATTGTTCAGGCAGATTCGCTTGAAATACTTGAAAAAGTACGTGTTGAACTTTTTGGAAAAAAAGGTGTTATCGCGGCTGAATTTGCCAAAATGAAAGATGTACCAGGTCCGGAGAAAAAGGCATTTGCAGAAGGACTGAATAAAAACAAGGCTGCTTTGCAGGCAAGTTTTGATACACGTTATGAAGCGTTAAAAGCTGAAGAGATCGAACGTGTACTCAGATCTGAAGCGATCGATGTATCACTTTACGGTACATTGGCACAAAAAGGTGCACTCCACCCTGTCATGGAGACGATGGATAAGATCATTGACTATTTTGTGGCGTTGAACTTTGCGGTAGAGTCCGGACCGATGGTGGAAGATGATTTCCATAACTTTGAAGCATTGAATCTTCCGAAGTACCACCCGGCACGTGATATGCAGGACACTTTTTATTTTAAAGACGGCGGACTGTTGAGAACACATACTTCTCCTGTGCAGATCAGAACAATGCTTGAGACCAAACCTCCGATCAGGATGATCGCTCCGGGGACGGTTTTCAGACGTGACTATGACCTGACCCACACACCGATGTTCCATCAGGTAGAGGGATTGGTCGTGGATGATAAAGGCAAAGTGAGCTTTGCAAACCTGAAGTCTATTTTGACAGATTTCCTTCAGTACATGTTTGGAGATGTTGAAGTACGTTTCAGACCTTCTTTTTTCCCGTTCACCGAACCTTCTGCGGAGGTGGACATCTCTTGTATCTTCTGTGAGGGTGAAGGATGCCGTGTCTGTTCCCATACCGGCTGGCTGGAAGTATTGGGCTGCGGGATCGTGGATCCGAATGTTTTCAAAGCGGTAGGTTATGAAGATGTGAGTGGTTATGCCTTTGGTCTGGGTGTAGAGCGTTTTGCTATGTTGATGCATAAGATACCTGATTTAAGATCTCTGTTTGAGGGAGATATTCGTTTGTTGGAGCAGTTTAGATGATAGTTACAAGATCCTGGTTAAATGAATTTATAGACCTGAGTGAAGTGTCTAATGAAAAACTGTATGAGACTTTTAATGCTATAGGCTTGGAAGTGGATTCTCTGAATCAAATTGAAATCGCAGAAAAGGTGGTTATAGGGAAAATACTTTCCTGTGAAAAACATCCTGATGCAGATAAGCTTAATGTCTGTCAGATCGATGTAGGATCAAAAACCCTGCAAATTGTTTGTGGTGCAGCCAATGTTGTAGATGCCGAGTATGTTGCAGTTGCAACTGTTGGAGCTGTATTACCTGGAGACTTCGAGATCAAAGATGCAAAACTCCGTGGTGTCGAGAGTGCAGGTATGGTCTGTGCCTCTTCAGAACTTGGTCTGCCGGACATGGGGAAAGGGATAATGATCCTTGATGAGAGTATGGGTGAACTTGAAGTCGGACGTGAGTTTGGTTCTTATGAAAAAGTAGCAGATACCATTATAGAGCTTGAACTTACTGCAAACAGGGGAGATTGCCTCTCTGTCTATGGTGTAGCCAGAGATCTGTCTGCTGCGCTTGATATTGATATGAAGCCTTTTGAGTACAAGCAGGCCGAAAAGATGAAGCTTGGTATTGCCAGAGAAGCAGAAATTCACTCAGAGGGTGCAATGGATGCGGATTTATGCTATAAACTGGCCACTTTGGAAAATGTGACGGCAAATTTCCTCTTGCAATTGCGTCTGGCAATGGTAAATGTGGAAGCAGAAGGTAAACTGGCAAAAAACCTAGCCTATGTGACACATACCACAGGTGTGATCATGCGTGCATATGACAGTAAAGTATTTGCCAATGATGAGGGCAAAGTCATTGTAAATGTACGTGCCAAAGAACAGGGTATTATGGAAATTGTCGGCAAGAAAAAGGTTGTTTCTGTTGTTGGTGTTTCACAGCTTGATGAGGCGATGGCAACAGACAATACAAAAAAATTACTTTTGGAAGCTTCCTATATTAACCCGGATACTTTGGTAGAAGCAGTGGCTCAAAGTGGAGAGAAGACAGACGATCTTTATTATAAAACGTCAAGAGGGTCAAACCCTGATCTGCTGTTTGGTTTGAGATTCTTTGCCTACCTGATGGACTACTATACCGATATTAACTGTTATGAAGGTACTTTGAATATTGAGGCAGAGAGGGAAAATATCAAGATCCTTGTGTCTGCTGAGGAGATCTCTTCAATTGTCGGGATGGAGATCGACTCCAATAAAATTGTCAATATTTTGCAAAAGCTTGATTTTGAGATCAGTATCACCGGAAATCATATGATCTCTGCGACGGTACCGCTTTTCAGACATGACATCAAACATATTCAGGATATTGCTGAAGAGATCGTTCGTATCGTAGGGATCAATAATATTGAAGCCAAACCTTTTATCTTTGCCGAGCAGGCAAGGTTAAATGAAACAACAGACAGATACAAGGCAAAAAAAGGTTTTAAGAACCGTGCTGTGGGAACAGGCTTTTATGAGAATGTCTCTTATGTCTTCTCTGAAAAAGCGCTGTTGGAGAAATACGGTTTTTCAACGATCGAAGAAGACCTTGAATTGGCAAATCCTATTGCCGAAGAGTTGAATACACTGAGAAGTACAGTACTTGTCAATCTGCTCAATGCAGTGAAGCGCAATGTAAGCTACTCTCAAAGGTCTATTCCTCTGTTTGAGATCGGTGCAGTATTCGGAAGCAAGAGAGAACAGTCGGAAGTGATCTCTTTTGTTTTCTCCGGACAGCTGGAGAATGAGAATGTCACCAATGCAGGAAAACCTGCAATGATCGACTTTGCCTCTTTTGTCAAAAAAGTCGGTGCAGTGATCGGTACTTTTGAATTGAAGCCCTGCAATGTTGAAAACGCTTTGATCCATCCTTACCAATCTGCTGATATTGTAATAGATGGAAAAGTGTGTGGATTCCTTTCCAAGCTTCATCCAACGGTAGCCGAAGAGTTTGATATTCCTGTAACATTCATTGCTGAACTTGATTTTGATACGTTGTTGCCAAAACATATCAATGCAAAGCCGATCTCCAAATTCCAGGGGGTCTATAAAGATCTTTCGGTAGTGATCGATAAGTCGATGCACTATTATGATGTAGCACAGGTTTTAAATGCCTTGGATCTTCCTATGTTGAAGGATGTTTACCCGGTCGATATTTATGAAGATGAAACACTGGGTGACAAAAAGTCTTTGACCGTGCGTTTCTTCATTCAATCTATGGAAAGAACACTGGAAGATGCCGATATTGAAAAGGTGATGTCAGAAGTGATGTCTGCCCTTAAAACACAATGTAACGCAGAGTTGAGATAAAAGATGAAGATACAGTTAGCATCCAGTTACGGGTTTTGTTTTGGTGTCAAACGAGCTATTAAGATCGCAGAAGAACACCAGGGAAGTAAAACCTACGGTCCCCTGATCCATAATAAAGATGAGATCAACCGCCTTAAAGAGGGGTTTAACATTGGTTTGGCTGAAAAATTCACTGAGTTGACACCTGAAGATTCTGTGGTGATCCGTACACACGGTATTCCTAAAGATGAATTGTCACAACTCAAAGAACAGAACAATGAGATCATCGATGCGACCTGCCCCTATGTGACCACACCACAGAATATTGTGGAGAAAATGTCAGATGAAGGCTATAGTATCGTGGTCTTTGGAGACAAAAATCATCCTGAGATCAAAGGGGTGATCTCTTATGCCAAAGAGGCACGTAATGCTTTTGTCGTCAATGATGAAGCAGAGCTTGAAGGTTTACCTATATTATCAAAAGTGGCAGTAGTCGCACAGACCACACGAAAACCGGAAGACTTTTTAAAAGTGGTCAATGCACTCATCCTTGGCCATAAAGAGGTCAGGGTATTTAACACTATTTGTAATGCAACTTTTGAAAATCAGGATGCTGCAGCAGAACTGGCAAAAGATGCTGATGTGATGATCGTTATCGGCGGAAAACACTCTTCCAATACCAAACAGTTGCATTCTATCTGCAAAAGTTACTGTGATAACAGTTACTTGATAGAAAATGAGAAAGAACTTGAAGCTTCCTGGTTTGAAGGAAAAGAGCTATGCGGTATTTCTGCAGGTGCTTCAACGCCTGACTGGATCGTGCAGAATGTGATAGATACCATCCAAAGTATGGTGAAGGTAGATTAAGCTGTGAATACTTTGACTCTGAAACCTATTGCTAAAATTGAGGGAGAGGTAAACCTTCCCGGTTCCAAAAGTCTCTCGAACCGGGCACTTCTTTTAGCTGCTTTGGCTGAAGGGACTACCAGGATCAC
>CAZCBU010000159.1:0-2506 GCA_964496995.1 uncultured Sulfurovum sp. | reverse complement strand
ATCTGCAGATTCTGAACGTTCAGAGGCACCGATCACCCCTTCAATACTTGGACTGTAGTCGTATTTTACTTGCATTTCAGGAATATCCCCGTTAATGTAAATGACCGTGACTTTATCGGATATCTTTTTCCCGACTTCCACGGAGTTACCTTCACCGATCACCAGGTGGTAAAGTTTCACACCAAGGTTGGAAAGGGCTGATTTTGCCATGGCGCCACCCATCATTTTCATCATATCATCACCTGAGTTGGTACCCGCACCCTCTTCTGAGTCAAAGAGAATAATAGAGAGTATCTCCTCTTTGCTCATGCTTGGGACAGACGAGAAGAGAATATTCGGCACTTCCGGTGTTCCTGTAATGTTAATGGTGATCCTGCTGTTCTTTATGGTTCTATGCTTCACGGTAATATCCAGCATCGGTTTATTCGGATCTCCTGTAAAGTAAACATGACTGTTTTCAAGAACAAACTTTTTCCCCTGAAAAATATAGAAGCCGCCATCCACAAGATCAACCGAACCAATGACCATTGGATCTGAATAGATAGCTTTATGAATACCTATGTTAACCTTGGACTGTACATTGATCGGGCCCTGCTTGAAAACCAAAGGTTTTTTTGTATCCACATTGACCGCCATGGTCAGATTATCCATAAAAGGACTACCCTTTTTTTTCTTCATCTCCTGCACAATAACAATATCACTGTCACTCGGGAAAGTCTTTGTTGCAAGATCATAATGGATATCACCGCCGAGAAGTGTTACCTTTCCACTGATATCGGTACTGTTCCCATCCAATACCGTGTTGATGTTGATCGCAGAGTCAAGATCGATCATTTTATGGGCGAGATGGAAGGTTGGTGCATCTGCAAGGATCTGACCTTTCATTGTTTTGGTATTGAGCTGACCGGTGACCTTTAACTGATCATTCAACCAAAGCTCTTTAATAGTGATGGTCTCTTCCTTAAAGTCAACGATAGAAGGTTTGGTAGCAAAGACTTTCATTTCATTGTAAACCAGGTTATAGGCGTTGAGTCTTACTTCTGATCCCTTCTTTCCCAAAACGATCTTGACATCGTCTATCTCATGGTCTGTTTTTCTGTCTGCATGGTAAGTGACATGCGGTGAGGTCAGTGTCAGTGTTGCATCCAGATTTTTCTTTATAAGCACAGACACATCCAGTTTTCCGTCAACTTTTGGCAGATCTTCAACTGTGTAGAACTGCTGGACTGTATTGAGAAGGGTAGCAAAAGAGCCTACATCACTGGTAAGTGCAATGTCTCCATTGGGTTGGGCCTTCAGTGTCGCAGACATACCTGCAATATGTATTTTTCCGTCTACTGTTTTTGCAAAAGGTTTCATGAGTACATTGGCATTGATCTTACTTGATTTGACACTGATCTTAATATCCTTGTCACCCATACTTATATTGGTAACTAAAGGACTGATGGCCGAATAATGTACATTTTTGTCAAAGTTGATCAGAAGAGAATCTTTCGGAATAGTCGTCGTGATCTTTGCTTTTACCTGTTTGCCGTAAAAGATATCTGCATCCACATTGGCTACATTTGATGTGATCTTTGCTTTCCCCTTGATACTGTCCATTTTTGTAAGATCAAGCGGTACATCCACAAAAACATTCACTTTTGTGGCATTCAGTTCAGCCGGCAGCTGAACCAGTTGTGCCACTTCTACCGCATGGAGTGTTTCAAGATGGAATTTACCCTTTTTAAAGTCTTTGGAGATAAAACTTCCTTTGAGACCTTCTGCTGATATCTTGGTATCGACACTCTTGAGGTCACCGCTGTACACTACCTGGAAGTTATTCAGCGGTTTAACCAGTTTGGCATCCAAACCTATCACTTTGTCCGCTTTGATCGCTCCGGAATAAGAGATATTCTTATCCATCATAAATTTATTTGTAATAGAAATGTCTTTGGCATACGGTGTCGTGACCATAATCTTCGTATCGGCTTTAAGTGCCTTGCTTTTAACGACAAATACTATCTCGGAACTCAGATCATCAATGTCCACATTAAAAGGTTTTGTCTTATTGGTATCAGTACTGTTATTTTCCGTACTGTTCATATCTTCTGCCACTACAAGCAGCTGTTTGGCTTTTGCCTTTACCTTGGCGACCACTTTCTCTTGAGAAGCTGCAAGATCTATCTTGATATCCCCAATGGCTTCTCTGCGTATAGGCAGTTTATAAAGTTCAAATAACGCTTTTGAAGGTGTCAATACAATATCACCAAGCAAAGTATTGTTCTTTATCTTACTTTCATGTTTGATCTTTGCAAGATTGGTTTCTCCATTAAATGCAATGGCACCTGTCTCAACTATGAGTTTTAGGACATCAAACTCTATCTCTTTGGCAGTAAACGCAAAATTTTCAATATGTACAGGTTCATGGACAGCTGGCAAAATATCTGTATGGAGTGACTTTAAGACAACTTTTGTCGGGATCAGGTTATTTTGATTTTCGTATCCTGTTTTTACATTTTCTTTA
>CAZCBU010000158.1:0-2618 GCA_964496995.1 uncultured Sulfurovum sp. | reverse complement strand
ATCTGCCCTATTAACTTTTATAAGCATTTACAGGAGTATTACTTATGGTACAAAAATTAATTATCTATCCGGACGACAGGGTAAACTGCACTTCTACCGATGTCAGATCATTCAACCAGACCTTGTGGGATGTCATCGAAGACATGTCCGATACGATGAAAGCAAATGATATTGAAGCAATGGCTGCCATGCAAATCGCTTACCCCTACAATATCATACTCATCAAAGAGGGTGACAGTTACCACGAATACATCAATCCGCGTATTATCCAGAACAGTGAAACATTTGATTCAGAAGAGTCTTCGATCTACTATCCTGATGTAACCGTCACCGTACCGCGATACGGCAAGATCAAACTGGTATATGAAGACAGGAATGCAAAAGTACATTACCAGGATATTGATGACCCAAAATTGGCAGCGACCCTTCAGCGTAAAATAGACTATACATTCGGAGGAAACCTGCTTGACAGAGTGGACAAGAACAAAAGAGAGAAAATAATTGAAGCATTGGCAGGCAAAGGGCTTATGCCTTTGGCAGATGATGTTTGCCCTACTTTTTCAAATAAAGACTATCTTGTCAGTTTTACAGACAAACTTCTCATACTCATGGGGCTTTCACTGCTTACACCCCTGTTCAATTTTGAAAAAGAGACCATTGAAACCATCTATGCCATAGATAAATTCCTGTTCCCTACAATTATCGTCTTAATGATCGCTTTCTTTTTCTATGCACAATATGAAGCAAGAAAATATAAACAGTGCAGTTCCTGTCAAATCGGGAATAATATCGGAGTAATGGTTAAAAGAGGGGTTGCAGCCTTTGCATTTGCCGTAGGTGCCTATTTTTTAGTGAATCCGTATTGAATATTCTTTGAATAAAATGAAATAAATGGAAAGTGTTGCAAGAGAGATTCTCTTGCAGCAGATACAAAGTTCCCGAAGAAACTTTGAAAGAAGATAGATTATCTTTTTGAGAACTGTGGAGATCTTCTCGCTTTTTTCTTACCTGGTTTCTTACGCTCAACCACTCTGGAGTCACGAGTAAGAAGACCCATAGGCTTAAGGATCGCTCTGAAAGACGGTTCAAATTCAACCAACGCTTTAGTGATACCATGCTTCAATGCATCTGCCTGTGCAGAGTAACCACCACCAAGTGTAGTTGCTTTGATATTCATAGAATCAAGCTGCTTAGTCGCTTCAAGTGGAAGTCTTACTTTCATTTTAAGTGTTTCATGTCCACCCAACCACTGGTCAAGTGTCTTACCGTTGATAAGCATTTCACCGTTACCCGGAGTGATCCAAACTTTAGCGATCGCCGCTTTTCTTTTTCCTGTTGCATAAATAGTTGCCATGATTACGCTTCCTTATTGATTTGTGCAGTATGTGGGTGCTCAGAACCAACATATACTTTTAGTTTTTTAAGCATTGCTCTACCAAGAGTTGTCTTTGGAAGCATACCTCTGACAGCAAGTCTGTAAAGTTTCTCAGTGTGGTTATCCAACATATCACCAAGTTTTTTACTTTTAGTTGATCCAAAGTATCCAGAGTGAGTGAAATACTCTTTGTCTTCCAGTTTAACACCTGAGAATTTTGCTTTTTCAGCGTTGATGATCACTACGTAATCACCACAGTCTACGTTCGGTGTAAAAGATGGCTTGTGTTTACCTCTGAGAAGTGTTGCTACTTCAGTTAAGATACGACCAAAAGTTTTACCTTCAGCATCGATCAAAACCCAGTCACGTGTAACTTCAGCAGGTTTTAGTACCTTTGTCATTTTCATGAGTTGTCCTTCAAATTTATAAGCTTTCGCTTTTAGTGGAGGAATAATACCCACTTAACCTTAATATTTATTTAAATTAAGTTATATTTAAGGATTGGCCTTAAATACTTTGCAATTTAATATCCTCTTCCAAAAGATAGACGATCAACCCTTCCGTAAATTTACCTGTGATCTTTTCTATCGCTGATTTATAAAACCCGACTTGTTTCTGATGTTTTATCTGATATTTTGTAGAACTTTTATAGTCTATGACAATGCAACGGTCTTCATACTCCAGCAACAGATCGATCTGCTTCAGTTCCCCGTCAAAACTCAATGCCTGCTCTTTGGAGATCTTTGCCTCAGCCAGAAACTTCTGAAATGATTCATTTTCAATGAGCCTCCGTACACGTTTCTCTATCTCTTCTATCTGCCCACTGCGCAGTACCTGGCCGTATTTATTCTGCAAAGCATTCATGGCAGCAGGAAGATCCTCTCTACTGAAAGAACCCAACATTTCCAAAGTATAATGCAAAGCAGTCCCAAACAGGATCGCTTCAAGATCTTTCTCGGTATCTTCCTCTTTATTGGCCACATCCTGCGTACCATAATTAGTGATCACAACAGACGAAGTCTGCCCTCGCTCTTTCTGAACGCTGAACGCTGAACCCTGAACGCTGCTCTCTCCCATCTCCAGAGGAGAAATATTGATCTCATCAAAAATGGAACCTTTCGGCTTTTTAATGATGATCAGCCCTTCAACAGCCCGTGTTAAAGCCACATACAAGACATTTAACCGGTCCTTTCTTGCAGAGCTTTTTCTCTCTTCCATAATACTTGCATAATTTTCATCAAAA
>CAZCBU010000157.1:0-5730 GCA_964496995.1 uncultured Sulfurovum sp. | reverse complement strand
AGATAAAAAGACTTCAGAACCCTACATTGGATCTGCCTATGACAAAGAGGGGAGAATGATAGAGTTTCCCAAAGATGCGAATATTGTCAAAGAGGGGATAGCTTTTTCTTACGGAAAAGGGAGTAAAGAGATCTATTTGATCACTGATCCGGAGTGTCCCTACTGCAGCAGATTTGAACAAGAGGCAAACGGAAAATTGGATGACTATACGGTGCATGTGATTCTTTTCCCTCTCTCTTTTCATAAAAAATCCCCTGCCATGACAGAGTGGATCATGATGGGTAAAGATGATACGGAAAAGAAAGCACGTTTTGAGGAAGTCATGCTCAAAGGTTCAACAAAATATACAGAGCTTGTTAAAGATGTAAAAAAACCGTTTGTCTACTCCTCTGAGGCACAAGCATATATGAAAAAGTCTGAAGAAGCTGCAAGAGAACTTAGTATGAGAGGTACACCGGCATTATATGATGCAGAATTTAATCCTCTTTCTCAGGATGAGGTTCTAAAAGGGGAAAACAAATAATGGAGCTAAAGCGGAAAGTTGTGTTGAAAAAAGATCTGTTGACTTTTGTAGAAAAACTTCAAGAGAGTGGTTTGGTGAAGGTGGAAGAAGTTTGAATTTAGAAAGTATGTTACAGAGAGAAGAGATCTTTTTTGAAGCGGGTATTGTAGAGAAGTTGGAAGCTTTTGCGCTTTTACTGCACGAGTGGAATCAGATACATAACTTGACCGGTGCAAAAACAGTAGCAGCTATTTATGACAATATTATTGATTCTTTGTATCCCTTGACCTTCATTGCAAAACCAAAGACCTTACTTGATGTGGGGACAGGAGCAGGATTTCCGGGATTGGTGTTGGCTATTGCTTTGCCTGGGACGGAAGTGGTCTTGGCAGAACCTTTGAAAAAGCGTGTCTCTTTTTTAAAATATGCCTCCATAGACCTCGAATTGAAAAATGTAAAAGTGGAAGGAAAAAGAGTTGAAAAAATAGAACATAAAGCATTTGGACTCATCTCTTCACGTGCAGTGACCAATACCAAACTTCTTTTGGATCTGACAGAAAAGATATCCGATCCACAAACTGAGTATTTGTTTTACAAAGGCTCAAGGGTATTTGATGAGATAGAAGATGTACAACATCAGTTAGATTATGATATAGTACAAAAAAATCAGAGAAATTATCTGTATATAAAGAGTAACAGTTGATATTGAAACTTATAATTTTGGCAGTGGCAGGTTATTACATTTATAAATTTTTTGGAGGGAAACTGCCTACGATAGGCGGGAAAACCAAAGAAGAAAAAAAACTGGATGAAGATACACTGGTAGAATGCAGTAAATGCGGTACATATGTGACCATAAAAGAGAGTACACTCATCAATGGTAAATACTATTGTGATGAGTGTGTTTGACATGCTAAACATTAAATTAAGGGGTAGGATATGATGATCATTGGACATCCGTGGATAAAGAGTCAGCAATTTCGTAAAGTTTTTTCAATAGAAGATATCAAAAACAGTGCATCGGATGAGATTGTATTGCTTGAGCCTTTGGTGGATTCCCATACTTTTGCACAGTACTGCCAGGAGAACGGCATTGACTATGCTGTTGTGGTAAATAGTCTGAATGATGCTGTTTTTACAAATGCTTTGGGTGCAAAATATATGATATGTGAAGAAGAGAGTGCTTTAATGATCCAGCCTATTGCACAGGAGTATCTTTTTGATACAGGTGTGCTGGTTCTGATCCATAATGAAAAAGAGATCTCTAAAATTGCCAGAGGCGGTATAGACGGAGTGATCTTTGCCGAGGCGATCAGCTGATCTTTTAATGTTGCATAAACTACAGGAATACCCTTTAACCTACAGTATCATCGGGATCAATATCTTTTTGTTTCTGATCTCTGCGATCCTTAGTCGTAGTATTGTTGATATGGATATGCAGACCCTGGTCGATATGGGTGCACTGTATGGTCCTCTGACAGTATTGAAAGGGGAATGGTGGCGGCTCTTTACTGCCATGTTCCTTCATGGCGGTATGACGCACATACTGATGAATATGTTCTCTCTTTATCTTATCGGGCGTGGTGTTGAAGTCTATTTTGATAAGAAAGCCTATGTAGCGATCTATCTCTTTTCAGGACTTATTGGTGGACTTGCTTCGCTTTATGTGCATCCGAACAGTGTAGGGATCGGTGCATCAGGAGCTATCTTCGGTGTGTTTGGGGCATTGGCAGGATTCTTTTTGGCCCATAGAGACAAGATCGCCGCACACAGCAGGGAATTCATGAAGGATTTCGCTGTCGTATTGGGGCTGAATCTTGTACTGGGTCTTTCTATACCGTCCATTGATGTTTCTGCACATATCGGCGGTTTGATCATCGGACTCATTGGTGGTTTTGTGATCTCTAAAAATCCAAAATGGCTCTGGCCATTTGCTATCAGCATGACAGTACTCATGTTACTGATCATGCAGTATCTTCCCCCTTATTATGTACAAGTATTTACTTAGTCTATTTTTCTCTTTCTTTTTTGCTTCTTGTGTACATACTGCTACGTACACTTCCCAGAACGGGATACAGGAACTGGCAGAAATGCTGCAAACGTTAGACAGCAGGATCCCTCAAAGTGAAGCACGTTTACTGTCTCAGGAGATCTTTCTTAAAAGTTCAAAACTCAGAAAAAAATTCAAACCTGTTTCAGAACCGCACTTCAACAACTTTCTGATCAATATTGGAATGAAAGAACAGGGGTTATGTTATCAGTGGAGTGATGCATTGTATGGTCATTTCAGGAAGAGTAGTTATCCGCATTTTGACTTTCATCTGCTGGTATCGGATCAGGGTGAATATTTCTCAGAACATAATGTCCTGGTGGTGGTTGCCAAAGGGGGAAATGTGATGGACGGTGTTATTATTGACCCATGGAGAGAACCTGGAAGCGTATATTTTGTAAAAGTAAAGGATGATCATGGATATGAATGGAAACATCGGGCACAGAGAGGATGTTCGCATTAACCTATTCTGCGGCTTCGGATTCCCGTATTTCTGCTTCTTCTGCACGTTGTGCTTCCAACTCTGCTTCTGAAGGTGCTTCTTCTCCCTGTAGCTCTTTTTGATCCTCGTCACTTTGGGATACTTCCGGTTGGATATCCTGTTCTTCGGATGCAGATCCTGCAGCTTCTTCTGTTTGGGTTTCATTGCTCTCATTAGCAACAGATGTGGTTTGAAACAGTAAAAATAGAGAAAAAATAACAGATGATAATAGTTTAGACATGGCTGACCTTTCTATAAACGTTAAATAGAGTTTACAAAAAAATGATCAAAATGGCAAATAGATCTTATCTGCCAATTCGTTATATTCACTTATGGCATCAGAATCTATGGTAATGCCCCCGCCACTTTTATAGACAAGTTTCCCATTTTCTGCTTCCATAAAACGGATCATTACACCGGAACGAAGTTCCTGTCCGTTAAAGACTCCGAAAATACCGGTGTAAAAACCCCGGTCATAATTTTCAGTCTTGTTGATGATATGTATCGTAGATTTTTTTGGGGTCCCTGTAATGGATCCTGCCGGTGACAGCTTGTCAAGCAGTGTTCCAATGTTGTCTTTCCATTCTTCCGGCAGGGCAGCAGTGATCTTTGAAGAGACTTGTAGTAACTCTTTCTGACCTGCTTTGATCTTTTCGACATAACGAAACCTGTCAACCTTGACAGTTGAACCTACAATACCAAGATCATTACGCATCAGGTCAACGATCATCACATGTTCTGCCATCTCCTTTTGATCATTAAGAATGGTTTTTTTTGCATTGGGGAGATTTGCATCGATGGTTCCTTTCATCGGATAGGTCGCAATGGTGTTATCTTTGATATCTACAAAACGTTCTGGAGAGAAACAGATGAACTCTCCTTTGAAGTAGAGTTTGAACTTTGCCTTGGCGTAGCTAAAGATCTCTTTGAGAGTTAAATTACTTTCAACAGGTGTCTGAAAAGTCAGATTGAGGAGATAGGTGTTACCTGAGCGGATCTCTACAAGTATGTGTTCAAATGCTTTTTTGTACTGGAGAAAGGAGACAGGAGATTTTGAAAAGCTAAAGTTCTTTTCTCTTTTTTGAACTGGGTAGTTCCTCCACTCTTCCAGTTTATAGTGAATATCCTCATCGAGGTCATCAAGTGCTTTGGCAAAGATCTTAGTTTTGTCGTAGGAGAGGATGAAGAGAAAAGGAGTACGTGACTTTCCCAATTCATTGATCTGTTCAAATCCTTCTTGTGTGTTTAGCCACATGCAAGATCTTCCGGTTTTTTAGTAAGGAGTGTCAGTTTGTACTGTTTTACAATGTTTTTATTCTGAACGCTGAACACTGAACGCTGAACACATATATTCATGAGTCCAGCAGAAGCAGTTTCAAAATGGCCATACGCATATAAACACCGTTCTTTACCTGTTCAAGTACCTGGCATCTCTGGTCTTCTAGCATCTCATCCGAAATATCGATATTTCTCATGACCGGTCCCGGGTGAAGCAATAGAATGTCTCTGTTACCTAAGCGCTCTTTATCGATACAGTAGTGTCTTGAATATTCATTGTAATTGTCAAAAATAGGGGTAGAGTGGCGTTCGAGCTGTGCTCTGAGCGACATGATGACATCGACTTTATCAATGACATCTTCCAGGTTGTCATATTGTGGGAGGTCACTTTCCGGCATGAAAGGCTTAGGCGCTACAAGCAGCACATTCATCCCCATACGTGTCAAGAGACGGATACCCGAAGAGGCAACTCTGGAACTTACGATGTCTCCTACAATAGCAATGGTTTTGCCTTTCACTTCTCCAAAATGTTCCATCATGGTAAAGAGATCAAGCAGTGCCTGGGTAGGATGTGCATAATTTCCTGCGCCGGCATTGATCACAGGGGTCATTTGCATATCGGCAAGGATACCGGGTGCTTCATTTTCACTATGACGGATAATGACGGCATCCGGTTCCATGGCACAGAGATTGGTGAAAGTGTCTTCCAGACTTTCACCCTTTTTTGTAGAAGAACGTGATGGATCTAGATGGACAACAGCCGCACCAAGTTTTTTGGCAGCCACTTCAAAGGAAGACCTGGTTCTTGTCGAAGCTTCAAAAAAGAGTGTGATCAGCAGTCTGTCTCTGAGCAGTTGTACGGGACGCTGTGATTTGAATACTTTTGCATCATGCAAAAGCTGGGCTATCTGTTCATCTGAAAAGTCTGTTGTGTCAATGAGGTGCTGCATGGATATCCTTGCTGTCTTCGGATTGTAATAACATGATTATAGCAAATGGCTGGTAAAGGTTTCCAATCCGCTCTCCACAGACCACCATTGAGGAAACACTGCATCATAATAGGGCTGGGTCACTTCTGCAAAATTCTCTTTGTCTTCGTAGAGGTTCACACACCAGTCAAAATCGATACTGAATGTTCTTAAGGCCAGGATGGAAAGCAAGGTGTCATTGATACATCCCAGTCGGCTTGGTGTGACTAGAAGGGTTTTGGCCTCGAGTTCTTTGATGAGATTGATCATCATATACTCTTTGGTTATGGGAACCATAAGCCCTCCTGCTCCTTCAACCAAAAGAATATCACACAGTTCTGAAAGTATTTTATGTTTCTCTATAATGCTTTTGAGGTCTATCTCATGCTCTCTGTCTGCACAAAAAGGTGCTGCAGGAAGAGGGAAAGTATAAGCGGTAATATTTTCTACA
>CAZCBU010000156.1:0-5150 GCA_964496995.1 uncultured Sulfurovum sp. | reverse complement strand
CAATGGCATGAAAAGATCACTTCTGAACTTTCTGAAAAAGAGTAACACATTTAATTCACACTTCTATGTTAAAATACCGGGAATTTAATAATGGAGATAAAGATGGATTTTACAAAACCCCTACTGACTGCCACTCTGACTGCTTTTATGCTTACAGGATGTTACAATGAACCGGGTCTGGTAGAGGATTCAAGTTATTCACGCACGGCTACCGGTGCAGCAGCCGGTGCCCTGGCAGGTTCCATGGTCGGATACAATACAGGCCATTATGATGCGAAAGATGCTCTTGTAGGAGGCCTTATCGGTGCTGCTGTAGGCGGTGCCATAGGGTACAGTATGGATCAACAGGCAAATGAGATCGCTTCAGCCCTTGGAACCGGAGTCAATAATGATCCCTTGGCGGCACTGGATCCAAAAAAAGAGATCATCGTATCCAAAACCGATGATTATGTAAAGATCATGTTCAGAGATCCAATGATGTTCGCAACGGATTCAGACAGACTTCAATCCCATGCAAGATCAAAAGTTGCAAAAGTAGGACAACTCTTGTCCCGCTACCCTCAGACCACAGTGGCTGTTGCCGGATTTACAGATGATCAGGGAAGTTACCAGTACAATCAGCGATTATCGGAGAAAAGAGCCAATACGGTAGCAGGTATGCTGGCGGTCAACGGATATCCAATGGTACGCGGCTGCTCTTATGACAAAGCGCTTGTACCCAATGACAACAGCAAGAACCGGGCACTTAACAGACGTGTAGAAGTCTACCTCTATTCAGACAAAAATAAAATGGCAGATCCGTGCCAATAAAAAGGTTCCTTGCCTTATTTTAACGAGCCAAGCGTCTGCCTGGCTTGCTCTGCGGTCATAGTTCCTGAAAAGAACTGATCTTCCACAGATTTGATCTGGGCCAGGAGTTTTGCACTTAATGCTGCACCGTTGATGCGCTCATTCACAAATTTTTTCATCTCATCAAAATCAGGGAAAAGTGTAATGAACTCTTTTTTTAGTTTACTTGCATTCCATACAGCTATCTGCGTTTCAGGGTCTTCTCCCAAAAGGTTTAAAACATCACGGCCTACACTGTCTACACCTGCATAAGCATCGTATCTGTGCTCTTGGTCGTACCCTTTGTTTCTATACTTTTCATCTTCTTCCTGTATATCACCGACAAAACTGGTGACAAAATAGAGAAATCCGACCCCGACTGCAACAAAAACTAAAAAAGTTTTATCCATAATGAAGATCCTAAATATTTTATTAATGATAATTATACTGTTTTTTTTGAAAAACTTGGATTGTATTGATTTTAAAAGTTGATTAAATGCCTGATTCAAGGCTTTGTAGATGGTGCGGATGAGAGGACTCGAACCTCCACGCCGTGAAGCACCAGATCCTAAGTCTGGCGTGTATACCAATTTCACCACATCCGCATATAAATGATATTTTACCCTAAACAATGTTAAAAGGTGGTACACCCGTCAGGATTCGAACCTGAGACCGCCCGCTTAGAAGGCGGGTGCTCTATCCAGCTGAGCTACGAGTGCACGATAGTTATAATGTTGGTACGCCAGAGAGGACTCGAACCCCTAACCCTCAGATCCGAAGTCTGATGCTCTATCCAATTGAGCCACAAGCGCTTCTTCATTTGGGTGCTTACCCTTATTAATTATCAATGGGGTGGACGACGGGGCTCGAACCCGCGACAACCTGTGCCACAAACAGGTGCTCTACCAACTGAACTACGTCCACCATGTTCATAAAAATTACATTATTACTATTGATTTTAAATATCTAAATGGTCGGAGTGAAAGGACTCGAACCTTCGACCCCCTGGTCCCAAACCAGGTGCGCTACCAGACTGCGCTACACTCCGTTCAAATTACATCAGATGTAAAATGGAGTGCAATTATAGTCAAAAGGTTTCGATTTGTCAATAGATTTTGTAAAAAAAATAAAATTTCCTTATTTATTCCCTATTTTAGGGCTTTGTGTGTATAATCATTGAAGTTAAAACATAGGATTTATTTATGAATGGGATTTTTGAACAGCTCAACAGCATCCTTGCTTCGGTTTTCTTTTTTGATGTATTTTTCGGACAGATCGAGGGATCAACTATGCCATTTATTGTTGCCTGGCTCATCGTTGGAGGCGTCTTTCTTACTTTCCGTTTTGGATTTATCAACGTAAGAATGTTTTCACACTCATACAAGATCATCACAGGTAAATACAGAACCGCAGATGATGTCGGTGAGATCACCCCCTTCCAGTCCCTGACCACAGCACTCTCTGCAACGGTAGGTTTGGGGAATATTGCCGGTGTTGCCATTGCCATTGCTATCGGCGGACCGGGAGCAACATTCTGGATGATCCTCGCCGGATTCTTCGGTATGACACTCAAATTCACAGAAGTGACCCTCGCACAGATCTACAGAGAAGAGAGGCCTGACGGACGTATTATGGGTGGTGCGATGCAGTACCTCTCAAAAGGACTGGCCGCAAAAGGACACACAAAACTCGGGGCTGTCATGGCCACACTGTTTTCTGTTTTAGCGATCGGTGGCTCTCTGGGAGCGGGGAATGCTTTCCAGGCTTCCCAGGCACTGGGTGCGATCTCTGAGCGCGTACCTTTCTTTCAGAGCTACCCTGTCGTCTTTGGTTTGATCATGGCCAGTGTCGTCGGTTTTGTTATTATTGGCGGGATCAAACGTATTGCAAGTACTGCAGAAAAGATCGTACCTCTCATGGTCGTCATCTATCTTCTGGCTTCTATGTGGATCCTCGTAGCCAATGCCTCTGCCGTCCCTGCTGCCATCTCAACCATCTTCCATGAAGCCTTTGCCCCGACTGCCGCTGCCGGAGGTCTTGTCGGTGTCCTTGTTCAAGGCTTCAAGCGTGCTGCCTTCTCTTCCGAAGCAGGTATCGGTTCTGCTGCCATTGTTCACTCCACTGCTTCTGTCAAATACCCGGTAAGACAGGGTATGGTCGCCCTTTATGAACCTTTCATCGATACTATTGTCATCTGTACTATGACAGCCCTTGTCATCGTCACAACAGGTGTCTATGACCCTGCTGGTGAGTTTGCCAACCTTGTGGCCTCCAAACAGGGCGCAGCGCTTACCGCTGCAGCATACGGAACAGTTATTTCATGGTTCCCGGTAATTTTGTCCTTCTCCATTGTCCTCTTTGCCTTCTCAACCATGATCTCATGGTCATACTATGGAGAGCGTTCATGGACCTATCTCTTTGGTGAGAAATATACACTTGTCTATAAGCTGCTGTTCATCTCATTTACCGTGGCAGCCTCTGTCACCTCTGCTTCAGCCATACTGGATTTCTCAGACCTTCTCATACTGGCTATGGCTCTGCCTAACCTTATAGGACTCTATATACTGCAAGGCGATGTCAAATCCAACCTCAATGCCTACCTGGCAAAATGGAAAGACGGAGAGTTGGATAGAGAAGCGATACGGAAGAAATAACGCGTTCAGCGTTCAGAACTTTTGCATATTTTGTAAAGTTTGTCAAGGATTTGTAAATAAAAAAGGTAGTTTTTGATGCCTATAGAAATTTTGTAGTTGATAGAATTGCTGAGACACGTCAGCAGTTTGTGTTTTCTTTTTTTTGGTTCGTTCTTTTTCTTTGTCACATCAACAAAGAAAAAAAATGAACGAAGAAAACTCAAACTGCAAAACACAATTTAATAAAGAAAGTTCTCATAAATTAAACGAGATCCACACCCTTCTCACCTTTGGCCAAAGCACCGATGACATACCCATCGGTATTGGCCAATACTGCATCCACATCTTCAGGCTCAACGACCCATACCATGCCTACACCCATATTAAAGGCTCTGAACATCTCCTCTTCATCCACATACTGTGCCATGAATTCAAAGATAGGAAGCACTCTGATAGCGTCTTTGTTGACAATGGCTCTCATACCTTCAGGAAGGACTCTGGGAAGGTTCTCTACGATCCCACCACCTGTAATATGAGCCAGGGCTTTCACATACTGCTTGTTGGCTTTATACTCTTTGACATAGATACGTGTCGGCTCAAGCAGTGTATCGAGCAACGGTTTACCTTCAAACTCTGTTTCAAGACTCATCCCCAACTTGTCAAAAAAGATCTTTCTGACTAAAGAATATCCATTGGAGTGCACACCTGAATTCGGCATTGCAATAAGTACCTGTCCTTCTTTTACATTGGCAACGGTATCCATCTCAGAACGCTCAGCAATACCTACAGCGAATCCTGCAAGGTCAAAATCATCATCTGAGTACATTCCAGGCATTTCAGCCGTTTCCCCACCGACCAAAGCACACTCTGAACGACGACACCCTTCAGCGATACCAGAAACCACATCTTTTGCATTTTCAGGCAACAGTTTACCCGTTGCATAGTAGTCCAGGAAGAACATCGGCGTTCCGTTATTACAAATGAGGTCATTCACACACATTGCCACAAGATCAATACCGACTGTGTCGAGTTTTCCACTCTCAATAGCAAGCATCAGTTTGGTTCCCACACCATCTGTAGCAGAAAGGATCACCGGCTCTTTATAACCCGTAGGCAATGCATAGGCACCTGCAAATGAACCGATACCGCCGATCACATTTTTATCGAACGTCGATTTGACATCACTTTTGATCGCTTCTACGAACTCATTACCTGCATCGATGTCAACACCGGCATCTTTATATGAAATATTTGACATTAGTTGTTGTCCTTTTCTGTGTTATCTTTACATTCACAAGCAGGAAAGATCTTTTTCAAGATCATCAAGCCTGGGCAGAAGCCTGTGATACCTGCAACAAAAAGCATGATCATCATGGCAAAAGTGACGATAAATGCTGCTTTGAACATTTGCGCACCGGCCAATCCCATAATAAGACCCAAGATGATCGCTTGTACAATTCGTTGCATTCTTTCAGCACATAACATTTAAGATCCTTGTGAAAATTTGCCGTATTATAGCTAAAAGAAACTTCTAAACTTACGTTTTGAGCTTACGCCCCAACTTGGCTTCTACGGAACCTGTTTTTTTATTTAGTCTGCCAATCGGCCCTTTTCTATAATCAATCTTGATAGAGCTGTATACACGGTCGCAGTCTATCTGTAACTCTTTATAGGCTTTGTTAATGACAG
>CAZCBU010000155.1:0-3585 GCA_964496995.1 uncultured Sulfurovum sp. | reverse complement strand
AAAGCTTCACGTTTCTGCGCGATCTCATATTCACTGTACCCCTGCTCTTTTTTATACGCATAATAGATGTCAATCAGGTCTTTGTCAAGCTTTTTATCTCAAAAACTACTTTTTCAGAAAAGATGAACAACCCGTCATCATTCAAAGCATTATAAAGTTTTTTAACCAGTTCAACCCGCTACATGGGGCGTATGAACTGTAAAGTATAATTGGCAACGATGATATCTTCCTCTCTGTAATCATAGGTCAGCATATCTGCCAACTCAAGATCGATCCCTGCGCCAAAGGCCTGACACTTCTGCTCTGCTCTGTCCAGCATCGCCTGTGAATTATCCAAACCTTTCAACTGCATCTTCACTTCCATCTTACTGTGAAGATCCAAAAGGAATTTGGCAGTTGAAGATCCGAGATCGAGTACTTTTTTACCTTCTTCCTGCTCGGAGAGGATCAATGCGATGATCAACTTTCTGACCTCATCATAAAAAGGTACGGAACGGCTCAGCATATCGTCAAATACGGAAGCCACTGCTTCGTCAAATTCAAATTTCTTACTGATTTTCTGGGTAAATACTTTATCTTCTTGCATAACTCTGCCTTTATTCACTATTGCCATCATTTGACAGAAGCCCTGCATGGCTACACGTTGTTCCGACCATTTCGGTTCCAAAGCTACAGACAACAAGCAGTTGTTGTCTGCTTACGCTTTTCACATCAAACTCAAATTTCTTCACAATTTTTTCCGTAAAAACCTTATCTTCTTTCATATTACTATCCCTCTCCTATGAATGCTTGCATGATCCTATAATATCTTTCATCCGATGAGATATCACTGTGTCCTCTGTTTTCTATTACAGCCGTTTCCAGCTGTTCCGGGTAAAAAGCTTTAATGAGTGCCTCAGTACGTTCACGGGGGATCACTTCATCATTCTGCGCGCTCACGATGAACGTTTTGGCTTTGATCTGTTTTACTCTGCCCACTGTATCATACTTATCGCGTAGCAGTAAACGAACCGGATAGATGGGGTAACGGTCCTGTGCCACATTGACAATGCTGTCAAAGGGTGTAATAAGTGCCAGTTTTGACACTTCTCTGTTAGCCGCAACATACGCTGCTACAGCTGTCCCCAAACTACGCCCGCCTACAGAGATGCGTGCATGTTTTTCTTTCACCATATCATACAGATTCAACGCATCACTGAACAAAGCCTCTTCACTGGCTTCTCCTGTACTCAGTCCATACCCTCTATAATCCATCAGATACACTGTAAAATCCGGAAACTGCCCTGCAATATAGTCAGCACTTTCCGCCATGGATTCTGCATTTCCGCCAAAATAGAGTATGGCATTGCCATGCCCCTCATTCAATACAATAATATTGATCTTTTCATTCTCATTTTCCAAAAATATATTTTTGTAGTGTGCTGCAATGATCTTGGGTGTAGGATAATAAAGAAAATATCTCTGTCTCAAATAAAGAAAAAGTCCGACAACCAGATAAAGAAGTAGAAGTGCCAAGAGGGCCATCAAAATATTTTTCATATTATTATTTTATCATAACCGGGATCTTCTATGCATGGTAAGCGTTGTCAGAAGCATAATCTCTGGCATACTCTATATCGATCGATATCTGCTTCCGTAGTCCGTCAAGGTCTGCAAACTTCATATTATCCCGAACGAACCCCCTGAACGTGATCCAGACAGGATCACAAAATACATCTATCTCCTTGTCCAGAATGTGTGTTTCTACTGCAAAACTTCCGTCTGTCGTGATCCTATGCCCCAAAAAACTGACCGAATCATACCAGGTTTCACCGATCTTGGTAGCTGTCACATACACACCCTCTTTGGGAAGCTGATAGTCCTCGACCCGCAGGTTGATCGTTGGCACCAGTTCCTTTTTGCCAAGTCCCTGCCCCTGTATCACCGATCCGTCAATACTGTAAGTACGTCCGAGAAGTTTGTTCACCATGACTATATTGCCTTCACGCAAATAGTTTTTGATCGTTCTGGAGTGGATAGATATCCCTTCTGTTTTCACCTCATCGATGATCTCCACTTCATTATGGAAAAGTGTTTCCAATACCTGTGCATTCCCGGATTTCTCTTTCCCGAAGTGAAAATCATACCCAACAACAACACGTTCCAGTTTTGGAAAATCAAATTTCAGTCTGGCAACGAACTCTTCTGGGCTTAACGCTTTCAATTTATCCAAATGGTAAAAATGGCAGGCTTTGGAAGTATAGAGGGAACGCTTGTATCCCGGTGTCAAATAGCCTCCGTTACGCTCTATGATAACCAGTGCATCCACTTTTTCAATCAGTTTCTGATGGGCAAGGTGTATACCGTCAAATGAACCGATCGCAATACTTTTTACAGGTGAATTAATTTTCAATCTATGTCTCAACTTTTTATTTTTTCTTAAAATGGTAGAGGTACTCCTGATTTCCCTCTTTCCCCGCTACTTTTGACTCTGCCTGGTATGTGAGTTCCCAGCCCAGATTTTCACTTTCCTGCTCAAAAGCTTCTTTTCGTCTTGCAATGGCATCCATATCCTGTACCACACCTCTGCTGTCACGCTTGGCATCCTTACCTACTTCAAACTGCGGTTTATAAAGGATAACGATATCCGCACCATGCTGTGCCAATCTGTCTATGTCACGGATGATCTGTAAAACGGAAATAAAAGAGACATCACAGGTGACAAGTTCAAATCCTTCTTCACTTTGATACTCACGGATATCCGTCTCTTCATGCAAAGTGATCTTTTTATTTTTACGTAAAGAGATATGCAGCTGATCCTTGCCTACATCCACGCAACTAAGAGTAGCAACATCATTTTCCAGAACGATCTGTGCAAAACCGCCTGTACTTGAGCCAATATCCAAAGCACGTTTCCCTTTCAACTCCATAGGATACTCTGCCAAAAAACTTTCCAGTTTACGTGCAGCACGGGAAACATAAAATTTACTGTCCGCTACTTCCACCACAGAGTTTTCATCTATTTTTGCAGACGCTTTGGGCTTCTTCCCGTCTACTGTTACTTCCCCTGCTTTAATGGCATCATGGGCACGGTTACGGCTCTCAAAATAGCCCTCTTCTACCAGATACTTGTCTAATCTCATAACATCCCTCGCATTTCATCTTCTGTCAATGTGTTTACACCCAGTTTCTCGGCTTTGGTCAACTTGCTTCCGGCATCTTCCCCGTATATGACATAATCAGTCTTCTTGCTCACCGATCCGCTCACTTTTGCACCCAGTTTTTCCAGCATCTCTTTAATGACACCGCGACTGACAGACATTGTACCTGTCAAAACCACTGTTTTATCTTTAAAGGGATTTTCTGCTGCTTCTATTTTCTCCTCAACAGTCGGTTGTATGACATCAAAAAGTTTTAAGACCAGTTCACGGTTCACACGCATAAATTCCAAAAGTGAGTTCGCCATCTCTTCACCTATCCCGTCAATGGCGATCACCTCTTCAAAAGTAACATCCACGATACCCAGTCCAAACTCCAAAGCCAATGCCTTGCTTGCCACTTCTCCGATGTGTTCTATCCCCATCGCAGTGATCAGTCTGTAGAGTG
>CAZCBU010000154.1:0-2733 GCA_964496995.1 uncultured Sulfurovum sp. | reverse complement strand
GGAGAGGGAACCGTTACTTCTTTCTCATGGGGTGGGATCATTGGCTTGGATGGTATCGTGGATACTTCACTTGAACTTCAAATGTATGACCTTACCGCCTACTATGAACTTTTGGATAATGTCGTTGAGATCGATGCAGGTCTTACCTTGAGATACTTGAACGGTGATATGAGCGTCACACCTACGGCAGATTTTAATTTACCTGGATTTATGCCAGATTTTTCCATCTCTGCACCTCAATCTACTGATATCGATATGTGGATCCCTCTGCTCTATGGTAAAGCAAGATTCAATGTTCCAAATACAGATATCAGTCTGCAATTCGAAGCTAACGGGCTCACTTATCAGGATACGACCTTCTATGATTATGAGCTGAGTGCACGCTATACGTTCTCCATGGGACTAGGTTTGGAGGCCGGATACAAGTCGATGCATATTGACAGTGAAGATCTTGCAGACGGACTTGTTGTAGATGTAGATTCCTCCGGTCCATATGCTGCCATAGTCTGGGATTTCTAATGGCGAAACAGCGCTTCAGAGATGTCAAGCAGGGCAATATAAAACAGCCGGACAAGCCTGCGAAAGAGGGAAAAAAAGATAAGGAAGAAGCCTATGGACATTATGCCACTGTAGGGCAGAAGATCAAAGCCTTTTTGACAGACTCCTTCATGCTGGTCATGCCCATTATGTATATTGTCTTTTACCTGATCATGGGTGGCCGTGAAGGCTTTGCCGAGCATAAGGCTCTGGGGTGGCTCTATATCCTGCTGCCGCTTGTGATCGTGCAGACGGTCTTCATGTTCAAGACCGGTCAGACCCCGGGATATCGTGCCTATGACATTACACTGATCGATGAAAGTACAGGGGAAAAACCTTCTCTTTTTATCACTTTATTCAGAAACCTCTCTGCCATTCTTTCTCTGTTCACCTTCTTCGGGTGGATCATGATGTTCTTCAGGAAAGACCATAAAACACTGCATGATCTCCTCAGCGGCACGGCGGTCATAGTTAAAAAAAACAAGAAATAAAATGCTGTACAGAGAGGCGACTTAATGCCAAATCTTAAAAACAGCAAGCCCTCTTTGTCTCTATTTTTAAGTGCCTATTACTTTTTTTACTTTGCACTGGTCGGCGTCTATGTTATTTTCATGCCCAAAGTCCTACTTGAGCTTGGCTATTCTGCTATTGAAGTGGGTATCGTCTATGCTGCAGCACCTTTTATGCGTTTTTTACTGCCTTTCATCTTTCGTCATTTTGTCACCTTAACTTTCAAGGTATACCTTTTTGCCCTGCTCATGACCTTCATAGGAACATTGCTGTTTCTGGGCACGGTAGATGATTTTTGGCTCTATCTGACCGCTAACCTCCTTTTTGGTGCTTCCATGGGAATATCTCTTCCCTATGTGGAAACCATTGCCCTTGCTTCTCTCTCAAAAAACCGTTACGGCAAAGTACGCCTATGGGGATCTTTAGGGTTTATGGGCATTGCTTTATGGCTGGGAAAAATACTTGAAGAGCCCTATGAAGCACTTTACTACCTTAGTGCCATGGCATTCCTGACACTGATCTTCGGGGGGATCCTTGTCAGACATGATACGGTTGACCATCCAAGCACACAGGATAACAGCTCTTTTTCACTCAGTAAATACTGGGCATTCTGGCTCTCTGTTTTTCTCATGCAGGTTGGATTTGGCGGTTTTTACAACTTCTTTACCATTTATGAAACAGCACATGGCATCTCACTGGAGATGGTCAGCTGGATGTGGAGTTTTGGCGTGGTCTGCGAGATCATTATGCTCTATTTTCAGGGTCCATTACTGCAGAGAAACCTGCTCAATATACTGAAGTTTGCCACACTTGTGACTTCTCTCCGCTGGATGATCCTCTATCTCTATCCGGACTCCATAACACTGACATTTGCTTCACAGTCACTGCATGCCGTCTCTTTTGCACTCTACCATACAGCAGCGATCACCTATGTCTTCTCGCTTTATACCCAGAAGAAACTTGCTCAGCAGTTCTTTCTTGGTATTGCCTTTGGACTTGGCGGTTCGGTCGGGGCCTTGCTTTCGGGAAAAATTTACGGAGAGTATCTCTTCCTCATAGAATCTCTCATTACTTTTATGGCATTTATTGTACTCTGGATACATCAAAAACGTAAAACAGGGATCACCAATGAAGTATGACATGCCTGCTGTACTGTTCGCCGGGGGCAAGAGTTCGCGTATGGGAAAAGACAAAACACTCCTTCCTTTTTCCGGATACAGTAGCTTGAGCGAATTCCAGTATGTACGACTCGGCAAACTTTTTCAAACCGTCTATATTTCTGCTAAAAACAACAAATTTGATTTTCAGGCAAATATTATTGAGGACCTGTATGAAGTAGCCTCTCCTTTAGTAGGGATCATTTCTGTTTTTGAAAGCCTGAATTCAGATGAAGTGTTTATTTTGAGTGCGGATGCACCTTTTGTAGATGAGAAAGTGATCGATGAACTTATGCAGAACCGGAAAGATCATGATGCGGTCATTGCAAGAACTAAGAGTGGGAAGCAGCCGCTTTGCGGTATTTACAGACGTTCAGTCCTGCCTGTAGCACAAGAAAATTTCAAAGCAGATGATCACCGTATAGGAAATCTTTTAAACAGGGTAGATACCAAATTTGTTTTTTTTGAAGATGACACAGCATTCAGCAACCTGAACCATCCTCATGAGTATGAAGAAGCCGTAAAGCGT
>CAZCBU010000153.1:0-2973 GCA_964496995.1 uncultured Sulfurovum sp. | reverse complement strand
AGTACAAATGTCAGCAGCCCCGTACCCAAACTCTGTGCGGGTGTTGTTTGAAGAAGAAAGAAACCCAAAACCGCTGTTAGAACAGCGGCACTCAAAGCCAGTACCATCTCTTTTTTGATCTTCATTTGCATCCCCATCCTTTTCTCAGAAGCGATATCCTATGAAATCATTTTATCCAAAAAAATCATTATTTTCCAACCTGACCACACAGCACCCCCTCTTCCAACTAAAGGTATCAAGATTCTTTACATCATTTTTTAGATACAATTTTTTATGGGCACGCTTATCCGAAAACTATTTTTTCTGCTCCTTCTGTTTAGCTACAACCAAATCCTTTTTGCCTCATCTTCCACCATCGATATAGTTTGTCATACCTGTCTTTCCATTCTGCCGCACAGCCTTGTCTATGTGGACTATGACAATCAACCCTTATCGTCCATTCTGAAAGAGAAGAAATTCCGTCCCTATCATAAACGTGTCATCAATATCGGCGTCAGCAAAGCATCGGTCTGGATCTCATTTACCTTGAAAAATGATACCTCTCATCCTGTAACACGCCTGATCGTACCCACATCATCCCTGCTTGAGGAGATCATCCTCTATGATACGACACTGACCCCCGTACTTAAAACGGGACTGATGCATACCACCAATGAGCATAAAACACTCTATTACTACCTCCCTGTTACACTCAAGCCACATGAGGTACGGACCTATTATCTGCGTATACACTCTTTCTACAGCCCTGTTGCTTTCGACCTCCTGATGGAAAAGAAAAAAAAGTTCCTCGAAACAGACAAGTATTACCAGGCATTCAATATTCTGCTCATCGGTATTGTACTTTCATTAATGCTCTATGCCTTTTTTCTCTCATTTTTCATTCGGGATAAAAGCTATTTTTATTACGGACTCTACCTCTTCGCCCTACTTTACCAGCAGATCACCTATATCGGATTGACCAAGATCTACTTTCCTCTGGCATTCATTCCCTATGATCTTGCATTCGTGCTCTTTAAAATCGTACTGCTTATTGCGACCTCTGCCCTCTTTGCCATCCATTTTCTCGATACAAAAAGGTTTCCAAAGATAGACAGGACATACAAAGCCATCATACTCTTCGTACTGGGTATCCTGCTCTTTGCCGATCCTACAGACCAGTACAGTATGACGGTTATCATTCTTACAGGATTTGTCTTTATTGCATTCAATCTCTGGGCAGGTATTTATATCTTCAGACATGGCTATAAGCAGGCAAGACTTTTTATTATCGGTTTTGGAATTGTATTTGTCACCTATTTTTTCATTATCACCGATGCACTGGGACTTACCAGTGTCGTCGTAGATTACAACAACGTACTCATGATTGCAACTGTCTGCGAAGCTTTCATCCTCTCTCTGGCTTTTGCCGACCGGTACCTGATCCTGACGCAACAGAAACAGGAAGCAGACCGGCTCATTCTGGAAGAGTCGCAGTTTCGGGCATTTCTCGTTGAGCAGGAGGTAAAGAAAAAGACCCAAGAGCTGAACCGGTCACTGAAACAGCAGGAACTTCTGATGAGAGAGATCCATCACCGGGTCAAGAACAATCTCCAGATCATTCTCTCCATGCTACGTCTGCAAAGTGACGAGATCACAGATCCGGAGGTAGCACAGAAGTTCATCAATCTCGAGCACCGTATCAATGCTATCGCAAAGACCTATACCATGCTTCTGATCCACAATGAACTTGAACAGGTCGATATGAAAGAGTACATTGAAACATTGATGAACGATATTTCCGAAAGCTACGAAAGCTATGATCAGATGGCAGAGGTGGTGACCGATATCAACGATACAGTCATGCTTCCGCTCAAACAGGCAGTCTATGTCGGTCTTATCGTCAATGAGCTCGTTACCAACGCCTACAAATATGCCTTTAATGGTGCCCTTGGTATCATACGGGTATCACTTCTCAGTGAGGAGCCTGGTCACTATACCCTGACCATTGAAGATAACGGCAGTGGATATACGATAGAAGAAGACCACCAGAGCCTTGGTTTGAAACTGATACGAACACTGATTTATGAACAGCTCGAAGGCAGTATGCAGATCGATACATACCAACATACAAAATATACAATAAGGTTTAGCATTGAATGAGATAGATGTACTGATCGTTGAAGATGAAAGTATCGTTGCCATGGAGATAGAGAGTTACGTACGTAATAAACTCGGGTACAATATCATTGCGACCTGCTCCAATGCAGAAGATGCGTTGGATATCATTCAGGCACACCCTGTCAATATCATATTGATGGATATCTGCATCAAAGGGGATAAGGATGGTATTGAACTCTCTGAAGAGATTCTCAGGCAGTACCCGGAGACTCAAATCATCTTCCTGACCGCCCATATGGATGACTATAACGTCGAACGTGCAATCAAGTTGGACCCTGTTGCCTATCTCTCCAAACCTTTTAACAGAGAAGAGTTGAAAGTGGTGATGAAGATCGCCGTACAGAAGCTCATGAAGGTAGAAAAAAAACGTATTCCCTCCAAATACCATATATTTCTGGATGAGGAATACTGCTATGACACACAGTTGCATATGCTCTACTGCTGTAATGAACCGCTGCATCTGACAAAAAAAGAATCACAGCTGCTTGAACTTTTTATCCAGAAAAAAAATCAGATCGTCGATTTTTATACGATCGAAAATTTCATATGGCCTGACAAAGAGACCCATACCAATACCATCAGAACATTGGTAAAACGTCTCAGACAGAAACTGAAACACAAATTTATCCAGACAGTATCTGCACAGGGATATATCCTCTCCATAACAAAACCCTCTTCCTGAAACAGAAGGGGCTCCTCTCTCGTCATCTCCCTTTTCAATATTCATGGCTATAATTACACACAACCATACTCCTCCAGTGCAAAAGGAACACGATGCGTATTTTATCGATAGGAAAAGAGCTGACATACCACGGG
>CAZCBU010000152.1:0-3432 GCA_964496995.1 uncultured Sulfurovum sp. | reverse complement strand
TCTGTTGATGCACTGAGAGATTGTGAGAACCGAAGTGCAACATCATTCCCTGTCACTATCTGTGCACGCTGGGAAGTACTGTCATAGATTAAACTTCCTGTACCACCTTTTGTCCAAGTATCCTCTGTTGTATACTGACCTATTGTATCTGTACTGAAATCATCTGTGTAGGCTGTATTTGCATTTAATATCGAAGATACAAAAAGAAAAATGATGAAAAAGAATTTCATGATTGCTACTCCCTGAAAATTTATTAAAAATAATTTCTGAGTAGCTTGGCAATCTATGTAAGACCCATTGCTTTCTGTCCTGCCTTTTCAGACAGTTTAGCTTTTTGCAGAGTGTTTATCTACCTATAGTATAAGTCAACTGAACTTAAACTATAATAAATATGTATACGATATGAATATTTCTCTTAACTATTGTATTTTTTAAGATACCATTCAATTGTTTTCACTATACCACTTTCAAAATTCTCTTCGGCTCTCCAGCCAAGTTCATCTTCCAGCTTCGTAGCATCAATGGCATAGCGTCTGTCATGGCCGGCACGGTCTTCCACATACGTTATCTGCTCCGTATAACTTTTTCCTGACTCTTTTGGACTCAGTTCATCAAGTATTTCACAGATCTTGTTGGCAATATAATTGTTATCCCGTTCGTTGCGTCCGCCGATATTGTACACTTCACCAGTTCTGCCTGTATGGTATACAAGATCAATGCCTTTACAGTGGTCTAACACATAAAGCCAGTCACGGATGTTCTTTCCATCCCCGTAGATAGGGATATTCTCATTATTCAATGCTTTTCTGATAATGGTCGGGATCAATTTCTCATCATGTTGTTTCGGACCATAATTGTTGGAACAATTTGTGATCACAGTATTCAACCCATACGTATGCAAATAACTTCTTACGACCATATCACTGGCTGCTTTTGATGCTGAATAAGGTGAATTGGGCGCATAAGGAGTTGTTTCTGTAAATAGTCCCTCTTCTCCAAGTGTTCCGTATACCTCATCTGTCGAGATATGGTGAAAACGTGGGGACTCCTCTGCATACCTTTCTTTATATTTAAATGGTGCATCCATCCAGTATTTATATGCTACATCAAGCAAGGTAAAGGTACCATTGACATTCGTTTCGATAAAAACACCCGGATCTTTAATGGAGTTGTCTACATGGCTTTCTGCTGCAAAATGGATCACCCCAAAGATATCATATTCTGTAAATATATATTCTAACAGTTCACGGTTGCAGATATTGCCTTTGATGAATTTATAACGTTCATTTTCTGCTACTTCTTTTAAATTCTCTACATCACCGGCATATGTCAAAAGATCAAGATTGACAAGTGTGTAATCTTTATATTTTTCCAAAAAATAAGGTACAAAATTAGACCCTATAAAACCGGCACATCCCGTTACTAGAATTGATTTCTTATTCATTTACACTTCCCGTTTTTCTATTATTTATATTGATCGTCGTTAAAGTCAAAAAGGTCAGCTTCCTGTAAAGCCAGTTGATTCTTGTCTTTTTCCGAAAGTAATAATTTCTTCAAGTCAAGACCCCAGTCTATACTAATGGAAGGATCATTATAAACGATACCCCTGTCATATTCAGGAGCATAATAGTTATCAACCTTATAGGCAAAAGTTGCTGTAGGAGAAGTCACAAGAAAACCATGGGCAAAGCCTCTGGGGATGAATAGTTGCTGTTTATTTTCCGATGAAAGTTCAATGGCAACATGTTGGCCAAACGTCGATGAACCTTTACGAATATCAACTGCTACATCAATCACACTTCCTTCTATAACACGGACCAGTTTACTTTGTGAAAAAGGAGGAAGCTGGTAGTGCAGTCCACGCAATACACCAAAAGATGACTTGGATTCATTATCCTGCACAAAATTCACTTTATAGCCTACGGCTTTTTCAAACTCATCCTGTCGAAATGTTTCTGAAAAATAACCCCTGTCATCACCAAAGACTTTCGGTTCAAACAGTACCACACCATTCAGCTTTCTCTCAAGTACTTTCATCTCTTTCCCTTTAACATGCCATTAGCTTTCAAACACTTTATTTTCAATACTCTTCCATGCTTCCACTGCCAAACTATCCGGAAGTTCAATATCATCAAAGGTCAATTCTGCACCTCTGGCAACAGGCCTTTTAATAATTACATCTTTCATCAGTCCTATAGGTACATGTCCTTTATGCTCTTTGATCTTCACTGCAATACCGCGCACATCAAAACTTCCAATACCTTTTTTGATCGTTTCACCGGGTTTAAGATCTCTCTTTGCGATCGTGTTCACAGAGATGGATGGTTCAGTACTGTTATCAAGAAGCACTCCTCCTCCTCTCAGAACACGGTCAACTGTCTTCATGATCTCTAAATGGCACAGATGGAATGTACGTTCCAGAATATAATAGGGGCCATCCCCCATTTTATAATAACGCAGTCCGTCTTTCTGATTTGCCTTATGTTCAACGGCAAGAAATACACCGGCAGGTAATTTTGGTGATAACAGATAGTCACTGATGGGATATCCGAGCTCTTTTGCCTTGTCTGCTAAAATACTTCCACCGTGCATCATATCATCATCTTCTAATCCGATCAGCCCGTCTTGAGCTATACTGGCATGGAGACCATTGGCAACAAATGCCTGTTCGATCTGTACTTTTGTCCCATCTGTAAATGAAGTGACCATGTTAAGACTGATACCTGATTTTTTTGACCAGTACTGCATATCTTCAAGTGTTGGATCTTCATTTAAAAATCCTTTTATATTTCCATAAACCAGCGGTTTAAATCCCATTGAAATAGCTTCTTCATGAAGCATAGCCAGAACACCAGGTTGATCACCTTCTGCTTCCGTCACTAATCCTTTATCAATAAAATAAGACCCGACGGTCACATGAAATTCCGAATTCATTGTCACGACCGGTATTCCTGCTTCCAAAATCCTGTTTATTGTATCACAGGCATAGATGGCATCACCCGTACATTCAACGATCAAATCGGAATTCTCTATGAGATCATTGAGGTCATTGGTCATATGCTGTTGATGCTGAACATCACTTCTTTGATCAATACTGGTACGTGTCAGTATCTTTTCAAGGGTATGGGTTGGATGATCATGGAGCAGATTTATAAACCCTTTTGCAATAAATCCTGATCCTATAACACTGATTCTACTCATTTTGTTTCCTTATTTTTACTTACTGTTATCTTTCTTTTGCCATCTCTATCATATATTGACCATACTCTGTCTTTTTAAGCGGCTGTGCCAGCGCAATGAGCTCTTCATTGCTGATCCAGCCTTTATAGTGTGCGATCTCCTCTATACAAGCAACTTTATATCCCTGTCTTTGTTCAATATTTTGGATAAAAAGACTTGCCTGCGCAAGACTCTCATGTGTTCCTTTATCGA
>CAZCBU010000151.1:0-2928 GCA_964496995.1 uncultured Sulfurovum sp. | reverse complement strand
ATGTCACAAAACAATATGGCTGAATGGACTTTCGATAAGTTGACTGGTATTACGGATGCAACCTATGCAGCCAATGCGATCCCTTCTTCCGGTGGTGTATTCCAGATAGCAGGGAATGTCAAAGTGGAAGAAGTGGTGAAGTTCCTCGGTACACAGGGAGATGTCAAATCTATCTCCAGCCCAAGAGTCATGACTTTGAATAACCAGCCGGCACTGATCAGTGTAGGTAAAGAGCTGTTCTACAAGATTCAGTCTGCGACAACGGCATCTGGTGGTGGTGGTGCAGTGGCAGCACAAGGAGAACAGGTCGATTCTGTCTTTGCCGGTATTCTGTTGGATATTACACCTGAGATCGATGCCAATGGTGTGATCACACTGAAGATCAATCCATCCATTTCAGAGACGGTGAATGATGTCAGTACTGTATCGAACGCACTTCGAACTCTTCCGCCTGACCTTATCAGAAGACAGATCGCTTCTGTCGTGAAAGTAAGAGACGGTGAACACGCAATCCTTGGAGGGCTTATTACATCCAGAAGCGGATACAAGGTCAACAAAGTGCCACTGCTTGGTGATATTCCTTTGCTTGAGTATGCCTTCAAGCATGAAGAAAAAATTGAGACAGTAGAAGAGTTGGTGCTTATCATTACACCACACATTGTGAAAAACGGAAAATCTGTTTCACTTAAAGATCTGGGATATACAAAAGTTAATGAAAAGTAGGTATGAGTCTGCCAAGAACGTATTTATAGATTCGGTTGATCTTGATGATTATATTGAACTGGAATCTTCCCTGGCGGCATATCAGCAACTGGAACACAGTATTGATAAGCCGCTAAAAATGATCCTTCTCTTCGGCCGTCCGGGGACGGGGAAGAGCATCCTTCTGAATCGACTTCAGGAAAAACTCAAACACAAGCGTGAAATACACTATTTCGATACGCCTGCAACTAATGAAAAAGAGTTTTTTCATAAAGTATTTAAAGTCCTGACCAAAAAAACACTCCCCCAAAACACAGAAGTGAACTTCTCTGCACTGGTAAACTACTGTAAAAATCTTCGTGGAAAACGTGAGATCATTATTATGCTTGATGAGGCACAGATGTATGGTGCCGAGATGATGGAGAAGATTCGTCTTCTTTCGGACAGTCGTGCGGTAAAATTTATCGTCTCCCTGCATAAAACGGACGATGAAGATCTGGTAGCCAAGGAACATTTTCAGTCACGCATATGGGAAGTGGTGGAGCTGCAGAATGCCACCTTTGAAGATCAGGCCACCTATATCCATAAAAAACTCTTGAAAAAAAATCTTTTTGAGATCGCCAACAGCATCAAAGAGAAGAATATGAAGCTGATCCATAAGTTTACAAAAGGGAATTACCGGGAGTGTAACAAGATGATGTTCACGATCTTTGAGATTTGTGAATATTATGATAAAAATGAGCCTACCAAGATCAGTTATGACCAGATCCCGAAACGTGTGATTGAAATGGCGGCTTTAAAACTGGGGTACATCCATGTATAATATCAAGGCACTTGAAGAAGAGTGGAAAAGGTATAACCGTAAAAAAAAGAGACCATGGTTCTTTTTGATCTTTTTGATCGTCACTGCGGCTGTTACTTCAATGGTATTGCTCTATATCGACAAGATACCGAACCTTTCATTTCTCACAAAAAACCATACGGAAATGCAAAAGACAAAAGAGGAGAATATGCCCCTTTTTGTTGATAAAGCATTGACGAAACTGGAGAAGAAAGATGTAACGGTTGCAGATGATGCACCGATGGAGATCGAAGAAGATGTACCGCTTCCGGAAGAACCTGTCAAGACGGAAGTATCTGAACCTAAGAAAAAGCTGCATATCGAAGTGATCGATGCCGGGAGTGGTTCTGCATCGTATAAAGAGATTGAAAAGCGTTTTAGAATGGGACATGATACGGATGACTCTCTCTTCCTTGCCAAAAGTTATTACCGCAAAGGCAATTATAAAAAAGCGGAATATTGGGCACTTCAGACCAATAAAGTCAATGGGAATATTGAAGAAAGTTGGCTGATATTTGCCAAAGCAAAGGTCAAACGGGGCCGTAGAAATGAAGCGATCAGAATTTTGAATGCATATATTAAACGAACACGCTCAGCAGAGGCAAAAGCCCTGCTTGAAAAGATTAAAAAAGGGAAACTTTAACCATTCTTTCTTTAGCTGAAAAGCTTCGAATGCATGGTATACTAAAGTATAGATAAAGTTGGAGGGTGTAGATGGTAAAGTTGATAGAAATGATGTTGGATGAAGGTCTTATTACAAAAGATGCCATTTCAACACTGGTAAAAAGCAGACCTCCCAAGAAGATATCTTTCGCAAACCTGATTGCAGAAGGGATGATAGAGCTTCCTGTCGTTGAGAATTTTTTGGTTAAAAAGATACGACAGGGGGTGATCACGCTTGCGCATCTTGAAAAGATTGACGGGATAGATATTGTTCCTATTCTCAAAGAAGTGGCGAAGGTACTGCATGTTGAGTATGTAGATCTTGATGAACAAGAGATCGATATGAAGCTTTTTTCCCAAGTTCCCTATAAACAGCTTCTGAAGTACAATGTTATACCGATCGAAGAGACGGATCTGAATGTTCTTATCGCTTTTGAAGATCCTCTGGATATGGGGGCCCAGGATGCGATACAGAGACTTTTCCCCAAGAAACCCATTCGTATTGCACTGGCAAAACCAAGCCAGATACATCAGCATCTGCAGCGTCTTGAGATCAATGAAAGTGTCAAAGGACTAATCCAGGATATCCGTCAGGATCTCAGTCAGGAAGGCAACATGGATGTGGATGAAGAGGGTTCATCTGCTGTTTTGAAACTGATCGATATTATCTTGAAATCAGCGATCTATATCGGGGCATCGGATATTCATATCGAAGCCACTGA
>CAZCBU010000150.1:0-3403 GCA_964496995.1 uncultured Sulfurovum sp. | reverse complement strand
TAAGAAAGACTTGAATGACGCTAGTAGTTTTTTTATGTACAAAATTTTTAGTATAAATTTTGGTTAAATTTCTGTTAATTTCTGTTTAATTTATGTTAAATATGAAGTGTTATACTTTTTTTAAGGGTACTTAAAAAATAGGTATCAAATAATCACAAAGGAGATTATAATGACACTTAAATATTTTATGAAGATCGCTGCAGTAGGTGGTCTACTTTCAACAACATTGCTAATGGGAGCAGATGGATTGACAGATTTCCAAAAACGGATTCCTGGACCGCCAAAACTTGCAATGACAGAAGCAGATTACAGTGGCATAGTCAATACGGATCCTCAATTTATTGCAGATAGACAAGCTATTGTCAATCATGTGACAGCATACTCTTACCTGATCGATGAAGGTAGATGGGATGAGTGGTATGACCTTTACACAGATGATGTGGTTTTTGAAACATCGACACCATGTATCGGTACACTCACCGCGAACGGAAAAAAAGCGTTCAAAGCATTTGCCGACTTGAGATATAGAGGTCCGGGAAGTGAAAAGAACAAAACAATGCGCCGCCATACAATGGGTAATATTCATGTAGCGAATCAGACAAAAGACAGTGCTGAAGTAAGAACCTACCTTTTCATCTCTGCAGCTGCACCGGACGGAACATTCAAAATCCTAACTTCCGGTACATATAATGCAACTATGAAAAAAATTGACGGAAAATGGAAGATCTCAAGATGGTATATAGAAGTTGATGCACCGCTTTCGCCTTCTCCTATGCCAAAAGGAGAGATTCTTAAATCGTTCAAGTTCACACCTGATACAAGAGCGATGTGTAAAAAATAAAATGACCTTCTCTGAAGGTAGCCCTAACATGGTTACCTTTGCAGGGTTTTTAGAAGGATCTACATGAACAAATACCTTAGAAATACTGCATTATTATTTTTCTCATGCAGCTTAACACTTCTTGCCTACGATGCACAAACAGCACAAGTCCTGGATAAAAGTTTCTCAGTCATGACACACGAACGTCTTGCCAAAGGTGTATCCAAAGTGAGTGCAGACAGAGTGATGGAGATGCTTAGAAACGGTGACGATTTTACTCTGCTTGACATCAGAACTCCTGGTGAGAGGAGTGTGATCGCCATAGCGGTAAAGAATACAGTGGCTATTCCCGTCAATCTGCTTTTCAAAAAAAAGAATCTTGACAAGCTTCCAGCAAACAAACTGCTTATCGTAGTCTGTTATTCAGGTAGCAGAGCACAACAGGCAGCCGCAGGACTTAGAGCCATTGGTTTTAAGAATGTCAAAGTACTTAAAGGTGGACTGAAAGCACTGGCTAACAGTGATTCAAGCAAGAATGCACCGATTATTAAAAATCATTAACAGGAGAGTTGAAAATGAAAAGAACAGACAAAACAGAAAATACACGACGTGATTTCTTTAAAAGTGCCGCTGTTGCAGCGGTAGGTGTGGCTTCATTGGCCGTACCTCAGAGAGCCGAAGCGGGAGTGACGGACAAAAACAGAGGTGGCAAAACATTTAAAGTGATTGATTTTCGTAACAGACCTCCCATCAAAGCACACGGTGGACTGTTCAAGATACGGATGGAGTTCATAGCTAACCGTCCCACCACACTGAACAATCCGGCTACGAGCGGAGCGGTTCCCGATGTCGTCAAAATGGTAGGTGAAAAAGGGGCGGTCGATGCCTGGTGGAAGTATCTCGATGCGGCGGGTGTCGATGCAGTGGTGGCCAACGGGCGCTACGTAGACGGCTTTCCTAATCTGAGTATGAGCAACGAGCAGCTACTTGATTTTCAAAAGCGTTTCAAGGGGCGTTTTTATGGTTTGGCAGCGACGAATCTTGATATACCTATAGAGCAAACGGTAGCAGAACTTGAAAAAGCGCTCGATGCAGGTATTCCGGGTGCGAACTTTGAACCGGGCTACCGTACCAAGAACGGCGGACCTGCCACGGTGGACAATGCTGATTTCTATCCGATCTATGAGGTGATGAGAGACAAGAACGCTCCTTTGCAGATACAGACAGGAGCGTTTGCCGGAATCGATAACTGGGGAGCAGCCAATGAGATGTGGCGTTTTGACAGTATGATGAAAAAATTCCCGGGGCTCAAGATCGTTCTTGCTCACGGTGGTTATCCGAGTATTACCGACGTGCTGGCATTGGCCCTGAAACATACTTCGGTCACGATATGTCCGGATGTCTATACTTTCTGGCCCGGAGGCGAGCAGTATCAGAAAAACATCGACATGCTTCAAGATCAGTTCGTGTATGGTTCGGCCTTTCCGTTTGCCAATGCTGACACTGCATTGGAAATGACACTGAAACTTCCGCTCAGTGACAGTGTGATGGAAAAATATCTTTATGCAAATGCAGCAAGACTGCTCAAAATCAAGTAGGAGAGAAAAATGAAAAACAGATTTCTAAAAAGTACAATATCGCTTTTGCTCGCAGGTATGCTAAGTAGTACCATCGCTTTTGCCGCCGAATCTCCGTTTAAATCGAACGGTTCGGGAACATTGAGTGCTAAAAGTGTTGAAAACCATCCCGTGATGCCATGGTGGGGGTCGGCAACTCCTGAAAGTTCTGCTTATAACTATAAAGATATTGATTTTGTTGCAGTATCTTATTCTACAGACAAAGAGAATGCAGCAAAGCTGATCCCTGAAGAGTTGGAACTTCTGGCATTACCCGGTATGCCTACACAGAGTGCGGTAAACCTTATTTTCGCAAAATACCGTGAGAATGACAAGACCGGACCATATATGGAGACGATCGTTGCTATACCGGTCCTTCTTAAGGGTATGCCATATTTGTATGTTGTAGCGATCTACGTCGATAATGATGCAGCACTCATTGCAGGACGTGAATTTGGCGGATATCCCAAGAAGCTTGCAAAAATTACTATGCACAATTATGGTAACCTTTTCCTCAGCCGTATAGAACGTCAAGATTCACAACGTAAAACAGCTGATGCCCAATTTGCCGATCTGGCAAGCAGTAATGTAAGCAAGGGGGGTAAACTTTTCAGTATTCCACTACCTGCTGATGATATTAAACAGTTACCGTTCCCGTATAACATGCTCTTGCCATTGCCTCCTGCAACAGGAAAACCGCAATCATATGTCTTGCCTACAATCGGTCTCAGAACTATTCCGGGTGTTGGGAAAGATGCATTAAAAACACAAGAACAGCAACTTATCGGTACACCTTGGATCATTACCAAAGCAACAGTTTGGGAAGGGAAAATGCCCAGTATTGATCTTCATGCGACACTGGAAGATCCATTGGCAAAAATGCTGCCTGTCAATGCAGTGCTTGCCTCTTATATTTTACGTGGTGATATGTATACAGATCCTACCAATTGGATGATCCTTAAGGATT
>CAZCBU010000149.1:0-3738 GCA_964496995.1 uncultured Sulfurovum sp. | reverse complement strand
TCACACTACTTATGTTAAAATTTCTTTATGATAAAAACTTTACTTCTTTTTTTTACGCTTATCATACTGTCCCATGCCGGTATTCTTCAGGAGAGTATCGACAAAGCGCCTGCCGGTGCGACCTTAAAACTCCCGGCGGGTGTTTACAAGGGAAATATCGTGATCAACAAGCCGCTGACCATTCTGGGAAAAGAGAAAGATGTCGTGATCAAAGGAGAGGGAAAAGGTACGGTGATCACGGTGAACAGTTCACATGTTATACTGAAAAATCTGCATATCACCCACTCCGGTGAACGTATGGAGAATCTTGATGCTGCGATCGAACTGCATCATGTAAAAAAGTGTGAGATAAGCCATTGCAGCATTACGGATTCTCTCTACGGTATTGACATGAATATGGTAGAAGATTCCGTCATAACAGACAATACCATCACCTCTAAAAAACTTGATATTCCTCTTCGCGGTGATGCGCTTAAAATATGGTATGCCAAAAACAATGTCATCAGAAACAATACCATTGACCATGCAAGAGATGTCACACTGACCTATGCCCACCACAACCTCATTGAGGGAAATACTTTTTTGCACAACCGTTTTGGACTGCACCTCAGCATGAGTCATCACAATACGATCAGAAACAATACCTTTAAATACAACTCTGTCGGTATTTTACTGATGGGCATCAAAGACACCAACGTAAGTGATAACCGGATACTGAGTTCCAAAGGGGCTGCCGGTATTGCTGTGGTTGCGGACAAAGTCTCCAATTTTCATTTTGAACACAATACAGTCAAATACAATGCAAAGGCGCTCTACATTGATGCAAAAGGTTCAGAAAGAGGAAAACAGAGATTTATCAGCCACAATATCATTGCACACAATGCCGAAGCACTCCACTTTCATGCCTCCATCAAAAACAATGTCATCACACACAATACCATTGAAGGCAATATGGATGATGTGGTCAAAGACACAAGAGACGGGTATACAAGGAACAATGTGATCGAGTATAACTACTGGGACAGATATGAAGGCTTCGATAAGAACAGGGACAATATAGGGGACACACCCCATAAGAATTTCATTTATAGCGATCAGCTCTGGCAATATGACCATCAGGCCAAATTTTTCTACGGCACACCTATCATGTCCATCATAGATTTTCTTTTCAAAGTCGCCCCCTTCATCAAACCTGTTTTACTTTTGGAAGATACCAAGCCGCTTATGAAGGAAACATCCCTGTAGACGCTTCAAGTTTCACCACTTCATCGATGATATCCGTTGCCAGCATCGCATAGCTCGCACCGGTATACCGGTTAGCCGCGATCGTCAGCGCCAGAGATCCCTGTATCGCTGCATCGATAGAGGTATACCCCTGGGCAAGCAGTGAGACAATAAGCCCGGAAAGTACATCCCCACTCCCGCCTTTGCTTAGTTTTGAAGATCCCAGAGGATTGATATACAGTGTTTCCTCCTGCATGATCAGCATGTTGGCACCTTTGAGAAGCAACGTTACATGCGGATATCGTTTATTGAATGACCGTACGGTCCCAAAACGGTTTTGCTGTATCTCTTCGACAGTCAATATCTCTCCTGTCAGGATCTTCCAAAGGGAGCTGAACTCTTTAGGATGCGGAGTAATGACCACTTCTCTCTCTTTTTGGTTCAAAACCTCCAGGATCTCTTCAGAGTAAAAACTGTCTGCATCCAGAAGAATGGGAAGATGGCTTTGCACAACATATGTTTGCAGGAACTCACTTTCAAAATGATCCCCCAGCCCCATACCTATGGCCAGTGCACTGCAATTTCCGGGTACAACGGTTGAATGCATCAAATACGGCGGAGGCGAGACTTTTTCATGGACTACCAAGGTGGTCAGTCCAGCTCCGAATCTGCTTGCAGCTGTACCTGCAATGATCCCTGCTCCCTCCTTCTCTCCACAGAAAATGCCTGCATGTCCAAAATTGCCTTTATGGGTAGCTTTATTGACCCTGCTTGGCAGTTTTATATCTGTTGTTTCCAGAACATAAACATCACTTTGTGTTTCATACTGATCACGACTCACACCAAGATCGACCTGAATGATCTCACCCAGGACATCTTTACTCTCATCCACATACAGAGCCTCTTTGAGTGCCCCCATCGTAATGGTCACATCTGCCTGAAAAGCCAATGGTGAGAGTATCCCTTTTTCATTGACTCCCGTAGGGATATCACAGGCGATCTTAAATCCTTTCAGGCTGTTGAGTTTATGCACGATCTGTTGTGTGTGAGTATCCAGTTCACGACTGAGACCGGCACCGAACAGTGCATCCACGATCACCTCTGCCTCTTCGATCTCATCAACGATCCTCACACCCAAAGCTTCTGCACGCTGCAGCTGGATCCTAGCCATTTCTGACTTCACACCAAAAGGCAGAACAAGTTTAACCTCATATTCACCGTGCAGTTGCCGAGCCAGAACAATACCGTCTGCACCATTGTTCCCTACACCGGAGACGATCAAAAGTGAGGTACCTTTGGAAAAATTATTTTGAATGTACGCTGCCATCCCTCTGGCAGCATGTTCCATCAAAATATCTTCTGTCAAACCATATACTTCATAACAGCGTTTGTCAAGTTCATAACAGGATTTAAAGACTTTTTGCATTAGATATCCTTTTGTGCGTTCTGTTTTTTTATCTTACCATAAATTTATTTCGATATAATCCGCTACTTTGTTTCCATTCTGAACATTTAATTCAGAATAATTTTAAACAGGAAGGGGGTGCTTTTTTATGCCAGGAATTAAACTAACTTCACGTGATTCATTTGATGACGCTTACAGAAAATTCAAAAGACAATGTGACAGAAACCTCATCGTGACCGAAGCGAGAGCCAGACAGCACTACGAGACTGAGACTGAAAAGAGAAAAAAAGAGAAAATTGCAACGCGCAAAAAAATCCTTAAGAAACTCTTCATGCTTAGAAGATACGAGTCTAGACTCTAATCCGGTCTTTGACAGAGCTTTGGCTCTGTCTCTCGATCTACATTTTTCAAAAAACCTCACAAAACATTTAAAACTCATTACATCTTATCTAACTTTTCGCTAAAATAATTCTAATTATTTTTCCAAAAGGGTTTCCTATGACATTTACAACACCACTGCAAAAAGACGCTATTAAGATCATGCTCCTTGGTTCCGGAGAACTGGGCAAAGAAGTAGCCATAGAAGCACAAAGACTGGGTATTGAAGTCGTTGCTGTTGACAAATACGAGAACGCTCCGGCACACCTGGTCTCCAATCGTGCCTACGCTATCGATATGCAGGATGAAGCAGCCGTCCTTGAAGTCATCGAAAAAGAGCAGCCGACATTCATTTTACCTGAAGTAGAAGCCATTTCCATCTCGGCACTGTTTGAAGCTGAAAAAAGAGGATTCCACGTCATCCCGAATGCGGAAGCGGTCAATAAAACAATGAACCGTAAGAACATCCGTGTCTTTGCTGCAGAAGAGCTGGGGCTTAAGACAAGCGGCTATGAATTTATCACAACATTGGAGGGACTGAAAGAAGCGGGAGACCGGATCGGTTTCCCCTGTGTCATTAAGCCTGTCATGTCTTCTTCCGGACACGGACAGAGTATTGCCAGAACACCTGAAGACATAGAAAAATCCTGGGAAATTGCCAAAGAGGCACGGGGTGATGCTTCTGAACTCATCGTTGAAGAGTTCGTACCTTTTGATTATGAGATCACTCT
>CAZCBU010000148.1:0-2786 GCA_964496995.1 uncultured Sulfurovum sp. | reverse complement strand
ATACTCTGCACTCTCTTTGACCATCGGTGAACCTCAGTTCTCTACACCTCGGTTCATCCTGAATACTTTGAAAGAGAATGTTTCACTTCTCAATAAATATCCTAAAACGGCAGGGGAAGTTTCTTTACGTGAGGGAATGCTGACCTATCTTGAAAAACGTTTTGATCTGAAGCTGGACAATACCCAGATCATTCCTACTTTTGGAACGAGAGAAGTACTTTTTAACTTTCCGCAGTTTTTACTGCATGATGTAAAAGATCCTGTGATGGTCTTTCCCAATCCTTTTTACCAGATCTATGAAGGGGCTGCAAAAGCGTGTAGGGCAGAAGTGATCTATCTGAATTTGAATGAAGCAAATGACTTTCAGCCAGAAGTGGATGAAGAAGCTTTGGCAAAAGCGGATTTTGTCATTTTGAACTCACCGAATAATCCGACCTCTTCAGTGATGTTGATGGATGATCTTAAAAAATGGGTAGAACTTGCATTGAAACATGATTTTGTACTCATGAATGATGAATGTTATGCCGACCTCTACCTGAATGACCCCCTACCATCACTTTTGAATGCGAGTATCGAAGCAGGCAATACAGAGTTTAAAAATATACTGGTGATCAATTCCATTTCAAAACGCTCTTCTGCCCCGGGTCTGCGTTCAGGTTTTATTGCAGGTGATGCAGAGATACTGAAAAACTATATGGTCTACAGAACCTATGTCGGCTGTGCATCTCCATTGCCTTTGCAGGAAGCTGCAGCCGTTGCATGGGCAGACCAGGAGCATGTGGCTGTGTTTAGAGAGAAATATAAAAAGAACTTTGAAATTGCGAAAGAAGTGTTGGGTTTGGAAGCACCGGAAGCAACCTTTTATGTTTGGCTGAAAGTAGGTGATGAGATAGATTTCACAGTCAAACTGTATGAAAACTATAACCTGAAGGTGATCCCCGGTTCATTCCTCGGACGTGAAGGTGAAGGCAAAGGCTATGTCAGGCTGGCATTGGTATATGAAGCAGACAAGACAAAAGAAGCGTTGGAACGCATAAAATCAGCAATGGAGAGTAAATAATGGAAATGCCGGAAATACATGTAGAAGAGTTGAAGAAAGACCCAGAGTTTTTAGCGAACATTAAAAGACTGGAAGAAGAGTGTAAAAATGAAGAGTCTGTTGCCAAAGGATATCAGCTTTTGGATGCACAGCTTGTGATCGAAGCATCTGAAGATGAGATCAATGAAATTTTCACCTTCATTGTAAACACAGCTTTTGACAAACTGGCAGAGTACCTTGCCGAACATAAAAACTTTGATGTGACAAACGATGTTGAAGAGAGAGCGGTTGCCAGAGCCATTTACGAACATGCGATCCAGCGTTATTCCGAGAATGATAAAAAAGGAGCCAAAGAGATGTTCCTTGTGCTACATCACACGATTGATCACAAAGCTCTTAAAGATGCCATGATGATCCATGCCTGTGCAGTGATGGCAGGGAACAGTTTTGATGACTTTATTGAGAATATGGTAGATGTAAGCTATATTGACGAGCAGGATCCTTTGGCCTTTTTCATCCAAACCTTTGTACAACCCAATGATATTTTGTTGACCATGTTCGCAAAGTATGTGAAAGAGGGAGAAGAGGCGTTGAAAGTTTTAGAAGAAGATAAGAAGTAACAGCATGGAGACAAAAAAAATACATTTTATCGGCATAGGCGGCATCGGGCTCTCTGCTTTGGCAAAATTTCTCCATAATGACGGACACAGGATCTCCGGTTCAGATATCAAACAGACTGAGATCACCAATGATCTGGCGACCAATTTTGGAGCGAAGATCACCATCCCCCACCATGAAGATGCAGTGGAAGGTGTTGATATTGTTGTGTATTCTGCTGCAGTACGTCCTACCAATCCGGAGTATCAAAAGGCGAAAGAACTTGGTATTACTTTACTGTCACGTAAGGAAGCACTCAAACCGATATTGAAAGACAAGGAAGTCTATGCTGTCGGAGGTGCCCATGGTAAAAGTACAACATCAGCTATGCTGGCCTCCATCATCCCTGAATCCAATGCGCTGATCGGTGCGATCTCCAAGGAATTTGGATCGAATGTACGTAATTATCCGAATGACAGAGTGGTTTTTGAGGCAGATGAGAGTGATGAAAGTTTCCTTAACTCAAACCCCATGCTTGCCATCGTGACCAATGTTGAACCGGAGCATATGGAGTATTATGAGTATGATGAAGAACGTTTTTACAATGCGTACAGGAACTTTTTATCTCTGGCAAAAACACGTGTGATCAATGCGGAAGATGAATTCCTTTCATCCCTGGAAATGGAAAGTATCAAGCTTTATCCTTCAAAAGATATAAAAAATATTGAATTTATTCTTATCCATGGTGAACCCCATACAAGATTTGAACTTTTGGATATGGGTAAGTTTGATGTTTTTGGCTTCGGTAATCATATTGCTTTGGATGCGGCACTTGCCATTTTGGCTGCACTTGAACTGGGTGAAGATCTGGAAGATATACGTACTAATCTATTGAACTACAAAGGGATCAAAAAACGTTTTGACATTGTTCAGAATCAGGAAAGCATGGTAGTGATAGATGATTATGGTCATCATCCGACAGAGATAAGAGTGACCATGGAATCTCTACAGTCCTATAAAGAGCTGCGGGAGTTTAACACTCTAAATGTGATCTGGCAGCCCCATAAATATACCAGAACCATCGATAACCTTCCTGCCTTTGTAGAGTGTTTCAAAGGGGTTGATGAACTGGTCATTCTTCCTATCTGGT